>JALZUL010000061.1 GCA_023301665.1 Ascidiaceihabitans sp. | reverse complement strand
GGCTGTGCAGGTTCAACTGGGGTTAAATCAGGCGCAACTTGATGGGAAATGTGATTTAGAACTCCTGTTGGACCTTCGTATTAACCTAGGGCCTACTTTTGCACAGGACGTTGCAGGGTCTTTTTCGATCGCGTTTTTTGACCACCAGAGCGGGTCAGTCGAGGTCTACCGGGATCATTTCGGGATCTACCCGCTTTACTACACCGTGCAGGATACTGTTTTGACATGCGCGTCTGATTTACGTGCCTGTATTCATATGTCAGGCGCGGCGGTCAATGTTGACACCATTCGCATCGCTGATTTCATCCAAGGTGATGGCATTGTAAGTGTCGGAGAGGGTGAGCTTATCGCCAACGGAGACTTTGGATCCGGCACCCTAGATAGCTGGACCATCGGCAACCCATCAGGCGGCACTCCTCCACTTGCGGTCGCAGGCGGGGTCGATTTCAGCGGCGGTACGGAAACGTCATTTGGCGACTCGATCAGTCAACAAATTGGGACGGTCCAAGGTGCTGCTTACACTGTAAGTGCTAATCTACGTACACTTGGGATTACCCAAGGCACGCACACGATCCGCATCGACATATTGAACACTGAGAATATTATCATTGCGACCGAGACAGAAACAGTGACCTCAGGGTCAAGTAACAAAATTGATTTCGATTTTGTTGCAGGGTCAGCTTCGACTATCAGGATCACTCACGTAGATGCGACGAATACGGTCAACTCAGATGCGATTGTGGACAATATTTCGGTCGTGCCATCGCAGCCGGGTGATGACTCAATTGCAGGCGGGACTGGCGAGGATACAATCTTCGGCAACTTTGGGGACGATACCATCGATGGTGGTGCCGACAATGACTTTATCCAGGCTGGGCAGGGCAACGACTCGATCATAGGTGGCGTTGGAGACGATACAATCTTCGGCAATGATGGCGCTGACACGATTATGGGCGATGCTGGCCTTGACTCGATCATGGGCGGTGAAGGCAACGATAGCATCGACGGTGGCAGTGGTAGTGACGCCATAAGTGGCGGTGCCGACAATGATACGATCATAGGCGGCAGCGGCAATGACTCGATTGACGGAGATCTTGCTGGCACAGAGATCCTCACAAATGGGGACTTCGATAGTGGCACCCTTACTGGATGGACGGCACAAAATCCGTCGGGTGCCCCGCAGCCGTCTGCGGTTGTTGGGGGCGTCGCATTTGGTGGCGGAGATACCGCTAGCGCTGGAGCCTCCATCCAACAAACTGTCGATACGACTACGGGCGACCTATATGAAGTCAGCTTGGATCTAAGAACATTAGGTGCCACGCAAGGCACCCATACGATCCGAGTTGATATCTTGGACAATACCGGAGATGTTATTGCAACCCAGACAAATTCGGTCACAACTAACACCACAAACGATATCGCGTTCAGTTTTGATGCGGTGTCAGACACTTCAACGATTGTCGTCACACATACAAATTCGACGAATACAGTCAACTCCGATGTGATTGTCGATAACGTCTCGATCTTGTCCGTTGCTGTTGGGGATGACTCGATTGATGGTGGTATCGGCAACGATACGATCAATGGTCAACACGGTGAGGACATGATTGATGGGGGCGCGGGCGATGACCTCCTTTCAGGCGGGGCAGGAAACGACATCCTATCGGGCGGCGCGGGCGTTGATACAATCAACGGCGACCAAGGCTCTGATACGCTTTATTACGGTGAGGGTGACGAAGTTCTCAGCGATGGCGGCGAAGGTAACGACACCATCATCGGCGGCGCTGGCAACGATACCCTGACCATCAGTGCCCTACCAACCTTTAGCGACGTTCTTGACGGTGGTGAAGGCCTTGATGCCGACGCTGCGGATGATGGAACAGCTGATGGTGACATCGACGTGCTGGATTTGTCGGGCCTAAGACCCGGGGTTGACTACACGATCGCATATGATGCGGTTGGTGGTGACGTTCAGGCGGCTGATGACGCGGACAGTGGCAGTGCTTTTCAAACCTCTGAAAATGGTACCGTTACCTTCTCCAACGGCGAGACCTTGACCTTTAGCAACATTGAGAGTGTCATCTGTTTTGCAGCGGGCACGAAAATTACGGCCGCCCAAGGCGACATCGCGATTGAAGATCTTGAGCAAGGTGACAAAGTACTGACCGTGGATAACGGCTATCAAACGTTGCGGTGGATTGGGTCCAGATCTATGTCAAAGGCAGATCTAAAGAACGCTCCAAAACTGCAACCTATCCGCATTCGAGCTGGAGCTTTAGGCGTGAACACGCCTTCTGAAGATTTGTTGGTATCGCCGCAACACAGAATGCTGGTGCGGTCTAGGATTGCACAGCGGATGTTTAATGAGGGCGAAGTGCTGGTTGCAGCGAAGCATCTGGTGACGATTGATGGGGTCGACGTTGCACGTGACTGCGACGAGATTCGCTACTTCCACATGCTGTTTGATCGCCATGAGCTCGTCAGAGCAAACGGTGCCTTGAGTGAAAGTCTGTTCACGGGTCCTGAAGCGATCAGGAGCATCGACCCTGAGCTCCGCCACGAAATCTTCACATTGTTCCCAGCGCTGTTGGATGTTAACTACGAAGCACTATCGTGTCGTAAGCTTTCCACCGGACGTATGGGTCGCAAGCTGGCTATTCGCCATCAAAACAACCTCAAGGCACTGTACTCAAATAATATTTGAACCAGATTGAATTTGAAAACCTCTGCCATCACGGTGACTTGTGTTCTGTAGCAAAGAAGAAATTGGCTGGAGGCGTGCCTTCACGCTTGACACAATTATTTTACGAGGGCGACGAACTGCGCGAAAGCCGATTTCATGCCGATACGTCTAAATGACATTTTATATCTGCGATGTGAATAAATTGTCCCTCTCATGTTGGCAAATTGCATGATATTACGGTGACATGGACGTAACACGCGGGTGAAATTTTGCAGTTTGTCCGCGCTGTAATAAAACCCAAACAACTTTTTATTTCTCAGGGTTACCCAAGGCGACATGTGACCTGAGCCCGAAAATTCCTCCATTTTACGTAGAGTCCTTGGGGTTGAATCTTTGGCGTTAGGCTGCCAACTTTTCCATCGTGTTTCTCTGCAAAAATTCCACCGGTGTTCGATTGTCCAATGCTGAATGTGGTCTGCGCGAGTTGTAATCCTGCTGCCATTCTTCCAGCGTTTTGCGGGCATCGCCCAATGTGCCTGTGGACTTGTCGCGGTTTGATGCCGCTCCTTTGATAGCATTTACTGAACCAAAGGAGAAGGATGCCCTTGTTGCGGCATATATGCGCGATGATCTACTCGAAGAACGCCGCGTCCTCATGCAGGATTGGGCGGATTATGTAACGGGTGGAACAATGCCGCTTCGCTTGGCTGACGCCTTATAGAGATTGCTGTCTGGGCCGTTAAAAAATGGCCCAGACAGGTTCTACGATCATCCTGTTTGGCCAAAGTAATCGACGGTTTCTAGGCTCAGGATATAAGCTTGAACTTCGTGTTCTACCCAGCGCACAGTGCGTGAACTAATCCTACGTGGAAGCGGAAAATCAATTTCGCGCACCATAAGGCGTTCCAATGTGGATTCGGAAATTCCAAGCATGTCGAGCACTTTCCAGCGATCGATAAGGCGAAGGGTTGGGGAAGTATTTTTTGACATATTGCAGCTTTCTATGAGTTAAAAGATGCCCCCTATTCTACGCATATCCAACCACATTGCATCAAGTGTTTTCACTTATCCACATAAACTAGAAAAGCATGCATGCGTCTCCAAATTGGCGCAGCGCCTTTGGTAAGGAGTTTCGAAAGAGGGTAATGCACCTCTTCGTCTGGGGTTTCAAAAGGGGGCGACGCACCCCTTTGCCTGCATCATAACTCAGTTATGATTAGTAGGTTAAATCAAAGACCAGTTGTCCGCTTATTGCATCATCAAATTGTCCAGAGTGTGTTTACACTGCACCCCGCACCCACACATCAGCAATGTCAAAAGGAAGTGGAAGTTTGCGAAATATTATAACCAATGACTTCGTCGACAAGTGAAAGACAGATCAAATAGGCAGGCGATTTCAACGCAATCCAGCAAAAAATGTAATTATCAACACCAAAGACGTTGATTGCTGAAATGTCCTATATGGATTTTCTCAAGGCAATGTGACGATTGTTAGATGAGTAAATTATCAAACACCCATCCCGCCCCCAGCAAAGGGAATTCATATGCTGCTTCAGTGCGTTTGCAGAGCAAAACGATGTCTCAAGCTTATGGTCAGCGTCGCCATGATCTTCGTATTGGCTCGCAACCAAACTATGTGGATCAAAGCAGAAATGACTTAAATTGCATATTGATTGATCCCTGTCCTCTTCCGGACATTCGAAATGAGATCCGAGAACTGCGAAAACGGCGCGGAGCGCAGCGCGCACTCAAGTCAAATGCCGCAATTATAAAATCTGGCATCGTGACTTTTGGTGTAGAAGCCGCAAAAATGTTCGACACCCTTTCAAGTGATTGTCAAAATAAAGCGTTTTTAGAGCTCACACAATTGCTTGCGGAACGCTTGAATACCCGACTTGAAAGCCTTGTCGTGCATCTGGATGAAACCACCATACATGCCCATTTCGAATTGCGGGCATTTTCGGATGACGGCCAACCTGTCTGTAAGTTGATGGATCGCGCAGCAATGTCCGAGTTCCAAGACATAACGGCAGATATTATGAAACGGTATTGTCCGGAAATTGAGCGCGGAAATCGCAAGAAATCTCGGCTGGATGCAGGTGCCAATCATGCGGACACCCTCAACAGATCCGTACGTCAATTGCACGCAGAGCTGCCCGCCGAAATTGCCGCAAAGAAACAGGAAGTCGATGATCTTAACGTTGAGATTACCGCGCGAAAAGCTTCGATTAGAACAGATCAAAAGCGCATTGAGGCCTTAGGTGTACGCGAAGATCTCAGTGCCAAAGAGGTGAAGCGCCTCGGAGTATATCGCGCACGGATTGCGAAGAAAATCACTGCGCTCAATGAGATTGAAGTACGACAAATCGTACGGCAAAAAGAACTTGAACGCCGAGAGCGTTTGGCAAAAAAATCGGAACAGAAAACAGCAGACGATACGAAAACTCTAGCTGAAGAACGCGCGGTCACTGCGGAAAAATCCGCTCAAGCCGATACCGAAAGGTCCAATGCAAAGCGCGTTACAGCGGCCTATGAGACTGGAATCGCAGCGGTTGAAGCTATTGTTGAGGAAATGGCAAATGATACGATCCACGAAACACAGGATGAAATCACTTTGCATAACCCTGACCCGATTATTGCTGCGTCAAAACTAATCCAGAAACGCCTTACAAAGATCGTACACCGGTATTTGGACTTACAGCATACGTGGCATAAGCAGTCAGCATGGCTGGACGCCATGGTCGAAAAGTTACAATTTTGGTTGAGCCGTGAAGATTTGCCCAGCGATGTCAAAAACGCAGGCGAAAAAATAAAGCGGGACTTCGATGATGAACCGAATATGTGACACGAATGGCCCAAACCGGACCTTCACCACCAGATCAACATGCTGCGTTACGGCCCGTCGAAGCAGACATTCGTTGTGGTAAACGCGGTATCAAAGTTAGCGGTGGCGAAAATCTAGCACAACTTCAATCGTCTTTTCCGAGCAATAACGCCTCAACGCTTTCAATTTCAGGCATTGCACGCCCTGCGATCCCTTGTAAGTCGCCGTGCATGCCGACCGTAGACGCGATCACCAGATCAATTTGTTTGGCCCGCAGCGCCCATTGTTTTTCGATGAAAACGCGTTCTTTGCGTAGATTGTCTTGCATGTCCTTGAACCGCTCGACAATCGCATCGACGCGTTGTTTGAATTGCGTGCCAGTTAGATAGTCGTAGACCATCTCCATCTTGGTTTCCTGGCCCATGGCGCGGCCTTTCGCACCAGCTACATCAATCAACGCCTGACGCAGCGATGTCGCCAGCGGTACTGCAAAGCGCGGCGCACAAACCCAGATGCCATCGATCATACCGAAGCTATCTAGGCCCTCGGGTAAGGCATGGGACGTTATTACTGCAACCTCACATCCCGACGCCCGTTGATCATCGCGCAACTTGGCAAGCCAACCGGCTGTCCAGTTCTTCGTACGTTTGCTTTCCCACAGAATACTGCCAGCGACGCCGTTTGGCCCAGTAACGTCTTGGCGTACATCCGCCCCGCTGACCCCTTTGGCCACCGGCACAAATCCATCTATCGGAAATGCCGCGCCTAAGGTGTCCTCAAGAACGATCTCAGCGGCTTCACCTTGGGTCTGCATCGACCCCTGTTCGGACTTCTGTTTCAGTGCTTCGATCTGGCGCTTCATGCCCTCCATGACCTGCGCTTGCTCGGCCAGTTTCAATCCAGCTTTTTCGTCTGCCTCGCGGGATAATTTCGCAGCCAAAACTGGGCGTTCCGCTGCGAGCAGCTTTTGCAAAGTCAGCTCCATCTCAGCTTCTTTATCTTTAAGCTCTTGCTCACGTTTCAGCGCGGCGGTTTGAGCCGACTGCGCGACTTTTAATTTTTCATCTTGCGCCCTGATCCGATCCTGCAAAGCGGCTTGCTCAACAGAGCTTTCTGCTTGTGCGACTTCCTTGGCCAGCGCTTGTGCAGCAACCAACGCTTCGGCTGCTTGCGTGTCCCGCTTGGCCAACTCATCGTTAAACGATGCCCGTAGATCTGCCAGCATCGGGCCTGCCAATTGCTCAGTCAGCTCGATTTCATTGGAACACTTTGGGCACTGGATCTTCAACTCAGACATTCGTTCACCTCGGCAATTGTTAGGTCGTTATCATACGTTGAGACCGCGTCCGTCACCAGCGCGAGATTGAATGGTTTCTAAGATGACTGTCATACCTGTTTCGGCGCACCTATTGTTTCAGTGAGCGCATTGAAGTAAATAGGCGCTACCCCCTTAATCATTTCTAAGAGATGCTTAATGTTTGTTTGGGTTTCCCCGACAAGTGCTGGATCAAGCCCTGCAAATGTTGGATGCGACAGATCGTTTGCAAATTTGTAGAGCGCTGTCTTTTTTGAATCTTCGAAATCGAGGTTTTCAAGCTTAGAATACAAGGTCTGACCCGTTGAATGTTGCTCTAAGAACGTTTCAAGCACCTTCCTGATAATGTTTGGAATAGGGTACGCAGTCTGAATTGTTCCATCTGACCTAAATTTCATGAGTTCTTTC
>JALZUL010000060.1 GCA_023301665.1 Ascidiaceihabitans sp. | reverse complement strand
GCTGAACGTTTCTGGGAGGAACACAATGAATAATGATCGCAAAGCAATTGCGTCGGCGGCGCGCCGGAATTTTCTGAAATTGACTGCATCGGGTGGCTTTACCGCCGCGATGGTCGCGGGAGCGGGAGGCTTCCTTTGGTCTTCACAGGCTGTTGCACAAACAGCGGGTGAAGAAAAAGAACGGGAGAAGGCTGCAGAGCACACGATGACAATTGCGACGGCCTATGTTTTGGGGGCTTCGCGCAGCTACCCAATCATGCAATTGGATCTCAAAGAGAACATTCAAAATGCTACAAATGGCAAGGTTTACGTTAAGCTAGCGCCAGGTGGTCAACTTGGTGCAGGTGGCGCGCTTGTTCAAAAAGTGCAAGGTGGAACAATCCAAGCCGCGCAGCATTCTTTGTCTAACTTTGCGCCATTCGCCTCGACAGTTGATCTGATCAACATGCCCTACCTTTGTGGCTCAAACCAACGGTTCACCAACCTTGTGAATTCAAGCTTCTGGAAATCTGCGGTTGAGCCAAAAGTTGAAGAGAACGGCTTTAAGGCATTGTTCTATGTCAATATTGATCCACGAGTTGTTGCGGTTCGTAAAGGCGGTGCAGGGGCTGTGCTTTCACCATCCGACCTGGACGGTGTCAAATTCCGCGTACCCGGTTCGAAGATGTTGCAACAGTATTACCGTTTGGTCGGCGCAAACCCGACGCCAGTTGCTTGGGGCGAAACACCATCTGCAATTAAACAAGGCGTAGCAGATGCACTGGATCCATCGGTTGGCGCTTTGTACGTGTTTGGTTTTAAAGACATTTTAAGCCATGTGACCTTTACCCAAGCTGTTCCAGATAGCCAAGTTTACTCCTGTAATCTTGAGTGGTTCAATTCCATGCCATCTGACGTTCAGGAGGGCATCATGTGGGGTTCAGAGATGACGGCGCATCAGAACCTGTCCAAGGTGCCGTCTGCGCGCTCATTCGCGATGTCTGAGTTGGCAAAAGCGGGTGTTGAATTCCACAGTTTAAGTGATGATCAGCTGGGTGAATGGAAAGCCGCTGGCGGGTATCAGCGCCCGGAGTGGGATGAATTCAAAGTCGATCTTGCGGGCTCCATGGATAACTTTGCGAAAATGGAAGAAGCGGCTGGAACGCAAGGCAAATACTACGTCCACGACGCCTAATAACTCGTTTGGGCACCACCGAATATGATGGTGGTGCCCAACATTCCCTTTCCTGTCCATCTACAAAAATGCCGCGCTTTTACGTGCTGGATTTTCTGATGGCTTTGCTCTGGTTCTGGTATGGAATTTTTACGTAAGCTCGATAATAACGCAGAGAAATGGTTACTTTTAACGTTTTACGTGATGCTTGTTGTTACGATGGCGGTAGAGGTGCTTCGTCGTGAAATTTTCTCTTATTCCTCGATTTGGGGTGAAGAGATTGTGCGGTACTCTTTCATTTATCTTGCTTGGGTTGGAGCCGCAGCAGCGGTGAAAGAACGTGCACACATCCGGATCGATGTTTTGATGCATTACGTTCATCCAAGTGTAAAAACGGTACTCTACATCTTTGGCGATCTGGTGATGTTGTTTGTCGCTGTGATTGCTCTCTACTGGTCTTACGAGACGGTTCATGTTTCTGCGAAATTCGGGTCGGTGACCGATGGGCTTCGGGTTTCCAAAGTCTGGTTCCTGATGGCTGTGCCACTTGGGTTTACGCTTATCATTTGGCGTTTGTTACAATCGTTGCACCGTGATTTTCGCGCCCTTCGGACAGGTCAACCTGTCTATGAAGGCGACACGTTGTTTGAATAGGGTGACTGACTGATGTTGTGGAATGCCGTTAATCAAACCGTTGAACTTGGGTGGGATTTTTACCTTCCGGTTCTTGTTTTCGTAGGCCTAATCGCCTTTGCGGTACCCGTATGGGCATCTATCGGGATGTCAGCGATCTTGATGCTTTTCATGTCGGGCGACTTGCCTTTGAGCTTGGTGGGGGAAAGCCTGTTTTCCGGTATCGATGCCTTTGCTTTGACGGCTGTACCGCTCTTCATTTTGACTGGCGATGTGTTGGTGCGTACCGGTCTTTCGCGCAAATTTCTGGATGTCGCCGAGGCATTGACCTGTTTTACCAAAGGCGGCTTTGGTTCGGCTACGGTATTGGTATGTGGGATGTTCGCTGCGATTTCAGGCTCCGATGCGGCAGGCGCTGCGGCGGTTGGACGAATGACAATCGCGCGTTTGGTGGAAAGTGGTTATCCACGACCATACGCCTGCGCATTGGTTGCGGCGGGTGCCTGTACGGGTATCCTTATCCCACCATCAATCGCTTACATCATTATCGGCCTCGTGTTGGGTATATCCGCCTCGACACTCTTTTTGGCGGCTTTGATCCCAGGCCTTGCGATCCTGTTGGCTATCTTGATCACCAACCTCATAATGAATCGTATTTATTCGTACGAAGATGGCGGACAACTCTCGTTTGCGGAATGGGCCGCCAACCTTTGGAAATCCCTGAAATCGGGTTGGTATGCATTCATCGTGCCTGGGATTATCTTTTACGGTATTTTTTCGGGGCGTTTGACCCCAACCGAAGCAGGGGCCACAGCAGTTGTGGTGACCATCGCGATGGGCTTCTTCTTGCGTACACTGACTTTTGCAGACTTCCCTGCGATGCTTATCAGTTCGGCCAAGGTTAATGGCGTCATCCTACCGATCATTGCGTTCTCTGCACCATTGGCTGAGGCACTAGCGATTATGGGTGTGCCACAGGGTTTTGTGACTTCAGTTACCGGACTAACGAACGAACCTTGGGTGTTGATCTTGTTGATGATTGGGATCTTGATCGCAGCAGGGTGCGTTATGGAGACAACGCCCAATATCGTCATTCTTGCGCCGATCTTGAAGCCGCTTGCGGACAATATCGGCATGAATGAAATCCAGTTTTGCATCATGATGATCACAGCCTTGGGGGT
>JALZUL010000059.1 GCA_023301665.1 Ascidiaceihabitans sp. | reverse complement strand
TCTGGTTTGATTATTTGGAAAAGAGAACAGTTATGATGAAAATCGCTTGCATTGGTGAAGCCATGATTGAACTTTCAATGGCAGGTAATACTGCCCAAGTGGGTGTTGCTGGTGATACGTTAAATACAGCGATCTATTTGCGCCGTGGAGCGCCCGATTTGCGGGTCGATTATGTGACGTGTTTGGGCGACGATGCATTCTCATTCCAGATCAGAGATTTTATCGAAAATCATGAAATTGGCGTCTCAAAGATAGAAATGATCGACGGCACCTCGCCGGGTCTTTATGCGATCTCCACGACCACAGAAGGGGAAAGATCATTTTCTTATTGGCGAAGTGCTTCTGCGGCGCGCCGCCTGTTTCAGGTTGCCGGGGGGTATAGTTTTGAGATGCTCGCGGATTACGATGCGATTTACGTTTCAGGGATTACGATGGCTATTCTACCGCAGACCGTACGGTTGGCATTTATCGAGTGGCTCGCAGATACGGACGTGAAATTCATCTACGATAGCAACTACCGACCGCGGCTCTGGGATAGCGTTGAAAACGCCCAAATGATCACTCAAGCGATGTGGGAACGTGCAGATATTGCGTTGCCGTCAATTGATGATGAAATGGAGTTATTCGATGAAAGCGCTGTACAGGTCGCCAAACGTTTTGCAGGTCATCGCGGAATCGGCGCACTTAAGCAGGGGGATGCAGGGCCAATTTCTATTGGGCAAGAAGTGTCCCAGACTTATGCAGCTGCACCAAACGTGGTTGATACGACAGCTGCTGGGGATAGTTTTAATGGCGGATATCTAGCGTCCTTTTTGACCAGTGGATCACAAGCACAAGCTTTGCGCGCAGGCCATGACTGTGCAGCAAAAGTTGTCCAGTTCCGGGGTGCGATTACGCCAGAATAACGGGAGCCAAATCAGCAGCACCGATCAAAGTGAGAAGGGCTACTTTTGGCTGATCAGATTTTGCGGCCTTTAGTATCTCGTCAGCTTTTGGATCGTCCAGTTTGTTCCCTTGTTCGGTCTCGGACAGACAAAAATTGATCCAAGCCTGTATGCCCGTGATCACTGCGTTTGAGGGTTGGTTGGCTTGCAATAAATCGCGCAGTGTTTCGATTAGGCGATAGGGAACTTTTTGACTGCCATCCATGGCAATCTGGCGTAAGGAATGCGCGAGTTCAATCGTATCAAAGCGCTGAATTAGAGCCTCAGCATAGGCGGGAGCTTGCGCTTGAACGGTGTCGGGTAGGGTCGCGCTTGCTTGAGCCATCAATTGTTTTGTTAAGTCGCGCAATTCAGGATCAGCAATCGCTTCGTGAACAAATGAATGACCCTTTGCTATACCAGCATAAGCGAGCGTTGAGTGAGCACCATTCAGCATTCGCAGTTTGCGCAACTCATGAGGCTCTACATCGCTCACAAATTGGACGTCAGGCCAATTGGGCCGTGGGCCTGCAAAATCGTCTTCGATAACCCATTCTCGAAATCCCTCTGTTGGGACGGCCATCGGGTCGCCGCTGATGGCGCGGACGGCATCAGTGGTCGCGGGGGTTATCCGGTCGACCATTGCATTGGGAAAGCTGACCATAGACCAATCAACCTCAATTCCCGCCAAGGCGCAGAACCGTTTGACTGCGGCTTTTAGGGTAGCGCCATTTTCAACTCTATTGTCGCAACTTAGAACTGTTACAGGCGTATGACGGGCCACAAGTCCTCGGGCAAGGAAGCCAATGAGCGTCGTTGGTCCCGTGCCGGTTAGGTCAGAAGCGATAGCTGGATCAGTTATATCTAGCTCCCCAGAGGTATCTAGATGATAGCCTTTTTCAGTTACTGTGGCAGAGAAAATATCAGCATCAGCCATTGCTGCGAATACTGCATTCACGTCTTCAGGCGCGACAAGTACATCCGAGAGTATTGTGATCCGTTTTGTGTTTTGGCCGTGAATGCAAAGGTCGTATTCAAACCCTTGTTCCTTTAGCCCGTCACGAATGCCCGCACTGCGCAGACTAACACCTACGACGTTCCAATCACCACTATCAGCGGTGAAATCAAGCAAGTGTGCTCGTGCGAAGTTTCCCAATCCAAAATGAACGATTTGGCCCATTTACGTCTCC
Organism: Ascidiaceihabitans sp.; assembly: GCA_023301665.1. Taxonomy (GTDB): domain Bacteria; phylum Pseudomonadota; class Alphaproteobacteria; order Rhodobacterales; family Rhodobacteraceae; genus Ascidiaceihabitans. The sequence goes on along the minus strand of JALZUL010000059.1, from coordinate 2,910 downwards.
AATTTATAAGCTTTGCGAGCAAGGTCAGTTGCCAATAACCCTGCCAATTTCGTAGCGTCTGTCATGTCAAAATACCCCTTTGAAACCTGTTCTGACAGATGCAAGGCAACACCTTGGCGCCAGACATCATGCCGCGCAGGGATAGATAAGAAAGCGCGTGTATCGTCATTGAAGCCGGCGAGGTTATAATACCCAGCCGTCTCCACAACCTGATCAAAATAGCGGGCTATTCCCGCAGGGGAATCGTGGAACCACCATGGTGGGCCGATCCGCAGGCATGGCCAATGGCCAGCCATTGGAGCCAATTCACGAGCATAGGTGGTTTCATCCAGTGTAAATAACAGGATCCGAAGTTCGGTGTCATTTCCAACACGGTTCAATAAGGCATCAAGACCCTTCACCCAGTCGATGCCGATTGGAATATCGGCTCCCTTATCGCGGCCAAACGCCGTCATAACATCGCGGTTTGTATTGCGTCGGCTGCCGGCATGGATTTGCATAACCAATCCATCGTCACATGACATTTGGGCCATCTCGATCAACATATGACCATAAAACCGCACTGCATCGCCGTCATTGGCTTGGCCGAGGCGAAGCCGTTGGTAAACTTCATCAGGGTTCGATAGCCATTCAGTCATGACATGTTCAATACCATGATCGGTCGCAGTCGCTCCGTTTGCGATAAAGTGCGCGCGTCTCGCACGGATTGCCGAAAGGTAGCCGCTAAAGCTATCAACATTTTGGCCCGTTTTTTCACCAAGGGACGCTAGATTTGCTAAGAACTCGGGATCGTTTCCATCCAAAATTCCGTCGGGCCTAAAGGTTGGAATAACCCGTCCACCCCAATCGCTTTTTGCGATTGCTACGTGGTCTTTCAAAACATCAAGGGCACTATCTGTTGTTGCCAGCAATTCAATGTTGAACCGATCAAACAAAAACCGAGGGCGGTGGTCTTCTTGTGCAAGTAAATCGCCAATTTGATCGTAAATGGTATCGGAGGTCTCAGTCGATAACGTTGAAGAAATCCCTAGTGTGTTATGTAAAACGTAATCGACCCAAACTCTGCTTGGGGTCCCTAAGAAAAGATGCCAGTTCTTTGCAAATAGTCGAAAAACCTCGCGTGGATCAGCAGCTTTTCCCGGCTCTCCTACTCCCAAATTAGCTAGAGGGATGCCTTGTGAATAGAGCATGCGAAAAACGTAATGATCGGGGATTACGAGCAATTCGGCTGCATTTGCAAAAGGCGTATCTTTGGCAAACCAAGATGGATCACAATGACCATGCGGTGAGACGATCGGATCATCCTTGATAAGGTGGTAAAGTTCTTCCGCTTTTCCTTGCAAATTGTGCATGCTCTGGTGCTCCGCTTTTGTAACTGGCTCTTGCTAACATGTTTTTTGCGCCTTGCATCTAGTGGGTGCTACAGGGCAAAAACAAAAGGAAAAATTCCCTATCTCTCGCAGTATGAAGGACGGTTGCTATGAAACAATGTTGGCGTTGGTTTGGACCGGATGATCCAATTTCCCTTCCCGAACTTCATCAAGTTGGAGTAGAGGGGATCGTGACTGCATTGCATGGTCTCCAACCCGGAGAAATCTGGAACAAGTCTGTAATTTTGGAGCGCCAAGAAAGCCTTCGAGCCAATGGTTTTGAATGGGATGTGGTTGAAAGCTTGCCTGTGAGCGAGGCAATCAAAACTCAACGTCCAGAAGCCAAATCACATATCGAGGCATATAAAGCGAGCCTGCAAAACCTTGCTGAGCTAGGTATCGAAACCGTTTGTTATAACTTTATGCCAATCTTGGATTGGACCCGAACAGAATTACGTGCGCAGCAGTTTCATGGCGGTGCTGCGATGTCATTCGACCTTGTGGATTTTGCTGTGTTCGACTTGTTCATTTTGAAACGTTCAAGCGCGCCATCAGATTATCCGTCAGCGGTATGTCATGAAGCCGAAAAACGCTTTTCTGAGATGTCTGACACGGCAAAAACAACGCTGCAGCACAATATTATCGCAGGCCTTCCTGGCGCGAATGATGCATGGGATATTGAGGATGTTCATGGCTTACTCGCCACATACAAAGATATAACTGCCGAGCGCTTGCGTTCAAACTTGATCGATTTTCTGGCCGAGGTTGCTCCTGTGGCGCAATCTTTAGGGATGCGCTTGTGTTGTCACCCTGATGACCCGCCGTTTTCATTGCTTGGCTTGCCACGGATCATGTCTAGCACGGATGATTATGCCGCCGTTTTGGACGCTGTAGACTTAGATGCGAATGGGGCAACTTTGTGTACTGGATCGCTAGGAGTAAACTCTGGCTTTGACGGGCCAGAATTTGTACGCCGTCTTGGACCGCGTATTCATTTTGCACATCTTAGGAACACGACGAGTTCCAGTAGCTTAGACCCTAATCGGCCTAACTTCTTTGAAGCGCCCCATCTTGGAGGCGACACGGATATGGTTGGCACGGTACAGGCACTAATGGCGGAGCAAGCTCAACGAAAAGCGTCGGGTCGTAAGGATTGGCAAATTCCGATGCGTCCAGATCATGGGCAAGAATTGTTACACGACTGTGGTGGGCATAGCACGCCAGGCTATCCACTGTTGGGTCGGATGCGTGGCCTTGCCGAACTTCGCGGCGTTATGGCGACCTGCGGCAATTCAAATTAAATAGCTGATCACACTACCTCGATAAGGGCGCAGGGATACTTTTAACCTTGCGCCTTTTTTCTGTAGAATGGACGCAAATATGCGCTGTACGACTTTGACACAAGAAAAGCTTGAATTTGAAATTAAGGATCCGCAATGATTGACCTTTATTCTTGGACGACACCAAATGGCCGAAAGGTCTCTATTTTATTGGAAGAATTGGGCGTGCCATACACGACTCACGCTATCAACATCACGAA
>JALZUL010000058.1 GCA_023301665.1 Ascidiaceihabitans sp. | reverse complement strand
AGGCCACAACAGAAGGTTCAGACAGAACGACGCCTTTGCCCTTGACGTAGATGAGGGTGTTGGCTGTTCCAAGGTCAATCGCCATGTCTGACGAAAAGAGACCACCAAGTTTATCGAAAATTGCCATATGTCTGGGCCTTGTAGAATAACGCGCGATGCAGGAGAGCGCCGCGGTTGTCGAAACATGCGGGCCTGTGAGCTTATAGGCACATGCCTGCTTTTGTTAAAGGGGGAAAGCCGGTCATATGGGGCGGCTTTTCGCGCATTTTGTCCAGAATTTACGCTATAGTCGTGATGGTTGTGCTCAGAGCAGGGCAAACTGTTGATTTGACCGCGACAAAGGTGTGGGATCACTTGCACTTTTATCGCCAACTTACAGGCGAAAAATGGGGGAAGGTGCGCCTTGGCGCACCTTGGTTTTTATACGTCTTTGTAGTTGATTTCTGGTCTGTCTTTTCCAGATTTTTCGCGACGAACCAGAAGACGATTTAGAGCATGCACATAGGCTTTGGCTGATGCGACAACGGTGTCTGTATCCGCTGATTGACCGGTAACAATGCGCCCGTCTTCTTCCAAACGCACGGAAACAGTTGCTTGCGCGTCTGTGCCCTCGGTGACTGCATGTACTTGATAAAGCTGCAATCTTGCCTCGTGGGTGACCAAGGATTTGATCGCATTAAACGTTGCATCGACAGGGCCGTCACCCGTTTCGGTGGCCTCGTGAACAATGCCATCAATCTCAAGTTTCAGATCGGCTTGTTGTGGCCCTTCGGTGCCGCATTGAACACGCAAGGACGTCACTTTTAAGCGATCGTTCTCTGGATCGTCCGAGGTGCGCATCAAGGCAACCAGATCGTCGTCAAAGACCTCTTTCTTGCGATCGGCCAATTCTTTGAAGCGAACGAACACGTCTTTTAGCTGATTGTCCGCCAGTTCGAATCCTAATTCTTCGAGCTTGGCGCGCAAAGCCGCCCGTCCCGAGTGCTTGCCCAGCGGCAAAGAGGTGCCAGCAAGGCCTACATCTTCGGGGCGCATGATCTCAAAGGTTTCTGCGTTCTTCAGCATGCCGTCTTGGTGAATGCCAGATTCGTGGGCAAAGGCGTTTTTACCAACAATGGCTTTGTTGAACTGTACCGGGAAACCCGCAACCGTGGCGACACGGCGCGAAATGTTCATGAGTTTCGTCGTGTCGATGCCGGTTTGGAAAGGCATGATGTCATTGCGGACCTTCATGGCCATGACGACCTCTTCAAGGGCCGTATTGCCTGCGCGTTCGCCCAAGCCGTTGATCGTGCATTCAATTTGACGGGCACCAGCCTCGACAGCAGCCAAGCTGTTGGCGGTCGCCATGCCCAAATCGTTGTGGCAATGGGTGGCGAAGACAATGTTTTCAGAGCCAGGCACATGTTCCAGCAAGGAACGGATCAGTTCAGCGCTTTCACGTGGTGCAGTGTAACCAACGGTGTCGGGAATATTGATCGTTGTGGCACCGGCCTTAATCGCGATCTCAACCGTGCGGCACAGATAATCAAATTCAGTGCGCGTCGCATCCATTGGTGACCATTGCACGTTGTCACACAGGTTGCGTGCGTGGCTTACGGTTTGGTCAATCCGTTCTGCCATTTCATCCATGGTCAGGTTGGGGATGGCGCGGTGCAGTGGCGAAGTACCGATAAAGGTATGAATGCGTGGTTGGGCGGCGTGTTTTACGGCTTCCCAGCAGCGGTCAATGTCGCCCAGTTGAGCACGGGCCAAACCGCAGATTACAGAGTTTACGCTGTTTTTTGCGATCTCTGTCACGGCGTTAAAATCACCCTCTGATGCGATGGGGAAACCGGCCTCGATAATATCGACACCCATTTCGTCCAACAAGCCAGCAATTTCCAGCTTTTCTGCATGTGTCATGGTTGCGCCGGGGGATTGTTCGCCGTCGCGCAAGGTGGTGTCGAAAATAACGACTTGGTCTTGTGAAGATGTCATGTGTTGTCTCTTTTTCTATCCTGATCCTTGGCACGTATCCTACCCTTGCGGGTTATCCTCTGAGCGGACGTGCCGATGGACACGCTCAGAGGCTGGATAGGAGGAGCAGCTCGCACAAAAGCGCAGCGCCGAGTGGGCGCGCGATCAGGGTATGTGCATAACGTGTCATGGCGGCAGTTATACCTATCGTTTTTTAAATGAAAAGGCGGTTTTTCAAGTCTTTTCTTTTGGTGTCGCCAAGCTGGTGACGATTCAAAAAAGAAAGGGGCTTGTATTGAAGTGCAGGGAGCGGGCGCTACACTTCGCTTATGGCAGAAATTTTGATAATCGGCGCGAGCGGCGGAGTTGGTGCCGCTCTGAGCGAACATTTTGCGGGTCTGGGGGATCGAGTCACGAAATTGTCGCGCTCGCATGACGGCTTTGACATGACCGACCCTAAAAGTGTTGAGGGCCATTTAGCAGGCTTGGCTGCGCCATTTGATCGTATCGTCATTGCGACGGGGGCGTTGTCGGTCGGCGGAGCGGAACCGGAGAAGACGATCAAAGCGATTGATGCAAAAGCTATGGCGGATCAGTTTGCGATAAATACCATAGGGCCAGCTTTGGTTCTTTCGCAGGCAGCGCGCCTTTTGCCAAGAAAATCGGCAAGCGTTTTTGCGGTTTTATCTGCCAGAGTTGGCTCAATCGGGGACAACCGTTTGGGCGGCTGGGTAAGCTACCGCGCCTCTAAGGCTGCATTGAATCAGATCGTGCACACATCGGCGATTGAGTTGGCGCGCAGTCATCCTGCGGCTTGTGTTGTGGCTTTGCATCCGGGAACTGTTGCCACGCCGTTTACATCTAAGTACGTCGCCCGCCATGCGACTGTACCAGC
>JALZUL010000057.1 GCA_023301665.1 Ascidiaceihabitans sp. | reverse complement strand
CATCATCCGTTGCGCCATCATCCGCTGCGCCGTCGTCCGCTGCGCCGTCGTCCGCTGCGCCGTCGTCCGCTGCGCCGTCGTCCGCTGCGCCGTCGTCCGCTGCGCCGTCGTCCGCTGCGCCGTCGTCTAAGTTTACATCTTCCGGCGTGTCCTCGATGTCTGCGTCAACAACATCATCATCGTTAAAGAAAACCGTCAATAAAGGTCCCACTGAGACCAGAATAATCGTCATTAACGCAGACATAACCAACACTCCTAAAAATACGTGTCGATTTTTAGCACCATTTTGCTAGAAATTACAGGTTCATCAAGGAAACGATGCGTTCTCGATCCAGCAACAAACTATGACCGTAAAACACCCGCGTCCAAACGCACGGTGCGATCCATTCGGGCTGCCAGCTCAAGGTTATGTGTTGCGATCACCGCCGCCAATCCTGTGGCGCGGACCAAATCCATCAATGTGCCAAACACCTGGTCCGATGTCGCCGGATCTAGGTTCCCTGTAGGTTCATCCCCCAGCAATAATTTAGGCCCATTGGCCAATGCCCGACAAAAGGCCACCCGCTGCGCTTCGCCACCTGACAAGGCCGCTGGCCGGTGCTCTGCCCGTTCTGCTACGCCTACCCGTCCCAACAAATCCAAGGCCCGCTCTTGTGCAGCTTTTTTCGCCACCCCAGCCGCAAGCTGCGGCAAGACGACATTCTCGAGCGCTGTGAACTCAGGCAACAAGTGATGAAATTGATAGATAAAACCGACGTCATCGCGACGCACGACCGTGCGTTGCACATCGTTCAAATCGTTCATCCTTTGCCCACCTAACTCCACATCACCCGCGTCAGGGGTGTCCAGCAATCCAGCCATATGCAGCAATGTCGATTTCCCCGCACCCGAGGGCGCAACAAGGGCAACAACTTCACCGGCTTTAACCGCTAGATCTACACCGTGCAAAACCTGAACCTCGTTTGGGCGTCCCTTGTTATAGGTCTTGCTGACCCCTTTGAGTTCAAGCACCTGTTCATTCATAGCGAAGCGCCTCCACGGGGTTCATGCGCGCTGCGCGCCGGGCTGGGAAAATGGTTACGATAAACGACAACCCAAGAGACAAGAAAAGCGCCGACAATACATCACCAGCTTCAAGCTTGGCGTTCGGAAAGATAAACCCCTGTTCTTCCAATGAGGTGCGCGCTTGTCCCGTAAACAGATCAACCAGTTGATACACCGTCTCGATATTCAAGGTAAACAACACGCCTAAAATCAAACCAAGAAGCGTTCCCACAATCCCAATCGAGGCACCAACAATTACAAAAACGCGCAACACCTGCCCCTCAGTCAGCCCCATGGTGCGCAAAACGCCGATATCGCGCCCCTTGTTTTTCACCAGCATAATCAAGCCGCTCACGATATTCATGGTGGCGATCAGCACGAGGATCGCCAGCAAAATGAAAAGCGCATTGTCCTGCATGGAAAGCGCACTGATAAACCCGCCTGCGCGTTCCTGCCACGTCCATGGCAGCGCATTTTCTCCAGCGGCAGCAACAATAGCCGGAACGATTTGATCAATGTCCTCAGGATCATCAACCATAATCTCAAGTTCGGTCGCGACGCCTTCTTTATTAAAGAAAACCTGCGCCTCTGAAATAGGCAGGTAGGCACGGGAACTGTCGATCTCATAACTGCCCGCCGTAAAGATATAGACAACCTCGTAGGCATTGATCCGCGGGCTGGTCCCAAAGGCCGTGCGCACGCCATTGGGAGAAATCAATTTTATCCGGTCCCCAACGCCTGCATTAAGTGCCTGTGCAACGCCCGATCCAATCGCGATACCTTGCTCAAAGCGTTCTATACTGCCCTGTGAGTTTTCGGGTTGAACGATGCCGGGCAATGACAGAACATCTGCCTCAGCAATGCCAAAAACCTCTAAGCCTGAATTGCTTTGACGCAAATTCGCCATGACCTGCCCGCGCACCAACGGGGCAACACGCGTGACCCCATCAACCGCGCTGATCCGCGCTGAGCGTTCCGTGTAATCTGCGATGTTACGATCAATTTGCCCAGATGCGTTAATCGTGTTGGTGTTGTAAATCGTAACATGGGCATTGGCACCTAAGATCGTGTCGATGAACTGCGCTCTTAATCCAGAACGCACGGCCAGCGTCACAATCAACGCAAACACAGCCAAGGTGATCCCGACCAAGCTGATCACCGTCATCACACTCACGCCGCCCTCAGCGCGACGTGCACGCAGATATCGCCATGCGATCATCCACTCAAATGGGGCAAAGGGTGCGGGTGTTTTGGCCATTTTTGGCGCTTTCTTTTTTAGGGTGCTCGCGTGCAGGCAAACTGCGGTGTTTGCCACCTTTGGTCAAGCCGTACGCCGCCTTAAAGGCCAGCGAAGAACCGCCAATACCGCGCTCAGGCTCAGCAATCCGACCAAAAAGCCAACACCAGCAAAGATCGCACCTGTCAGGTTCAAGGGCACAGCCGGTTCAAATGTATCCCACGCCGCTTGCGCGACATCGCGATCTCGCAAGCGCATTCCATGATAAGCCCGCATAAAGGGGCTCGCATCGCTCAGCACTTTCAGATCATCGCTCAACGTCGCATGCCGCAGGAACGTACGCTCCATATCCGCGCGACGGCGCTCAATAAAATCAGTGCCACGCATTTGCTCAAGTGCCTGATTGCGCGTCAACCCTTCGGCCAAAGCCGAGGCGTCAAAATCAGCGACCACTTCGCTGAGCGCATCCACGGCACCGCCAAGACGTTGGGTGTATTGCTGTGAAAATTCCGGAAACTGCGAGGCCCCAGCCCCCACAACCAAACCACCAGCCAATGTGATCGCACGCAGGATCATGGGATCATCGCCCTAACTAAATCGTTTCAAACCGAGCCAAGGATGATACCGCCAATCCGGCATCATCCTGTGCGCTTTTAGAGATTTGCGTAAATTTCAGCGATCTTTTGAACCGCCAATTCAGGGCTCATCTCTTCGCTCTCGCCTGTCTTGCGTGACGTCAGCTCAACAACGCCGTTTTTCAAACCCCGTGGGCCAACAGTGATCCGCCAAGGCAGACCAATCAAATCCATCGTCGCAAATTTGCCACCGGCACGTTCTTTGCGATCATCATAAAGCGGCTCAAGGCCCAGCGCTGAGATGGACTTGTACAATGCCTCACATGCTGCATCGGCTTCTTCGTCACCTTGTTTAAGGTTTACGATACCACAGTGATACGGCGTCACGCCTTCAGGCCAAATGATACCTTTGTCATCATGGCTTGCCTCAATAATCGCGCCCAACAAACGGCTCACGCCAATCCCGTGTGAGCCCATGTGAACCGGAACAGGTTTGCCATCAGGCCCCTGAACGGTGGCTTTCATCGCCTCAGAATACTTGGTGCCAAAGTAGAAGATCTGACCGACCTCGATACCACGAGCCGTCATGCGGCGCTCCTCGGGGACTTCGTTAAACAAAGCCTCATCATGGGTTTCATCTGTACGCGCATATTTGGTCGTGAATTCTTCCATCACACCAGCACATTGCGCCACATCATCATAATCGATCTCACGATCGCCAAACGTCAGATCGGTCACAGCGCTGTCATAAAACACCTCGGACTCACCAGTTTCGGCCAAAACCAAGAATTCATGCGTATCATCCCCGCCAATCGGGCCAGAATCCGCGCGCATTGGGATCGCCTGCAACCCCATACGTTCATAGGTGCGTAGATAGCTGACCAAATGACGGTTATAGGCGTGCAAAGCATCCTCTTTCGTCAGATCAAAGTTATAGCCGTCTTTCATGTAAAATTCACGGCCACGCATCACGCCAAAACGTGGGCGACGCTCATCGCGGAATTTCCACTGGATCTGATACATAGTCAAAGGCAGGTCTTTATAGCTGCCCACGTGAGAGCGGAAAATGTCAGTGATCATTTCCTCAGCCGTTGGCGTGAACAGCATATCGCGGTCATGGCGATCTTTAATCCGCAGCATCTCTTCGCCGTAATCGTCGTAACGGCCGCTCTCGCGCCATAGATCCGCCGATTGAATGGTTGGCATCAACATTGGCATGTGGCCCGCGCGCTGCTGTTCTTCGTGCACGATGTCTTCAATCTTGCGCAAAACCTTAAATCCAAGCGGCAACCACGAGTAAATCCCCGCGCTCGATTGCTTGATCATACCAGCACGCAGCATCAAGCGGTGGCTGACAATCTGCGCCTCGGCAGGGTTTTCCTTTAGAACGGGCAGAAAATAACGGCTCAAACGCATAGCGCGGCTCCTTGAAATCGATGTTCCTGCCTGATTAGGCCAATCTTGCAAGCCTCGCAACGCCCAGCGTACCCTCTCGCGCAAATTCCCCTGTTCATCTTGCCAAATAAACTTTGGGGGACGGCGCGCAGCGCCGGGGGGCAAAGCCCCCAACAGCCCAACCAAACACAAGCAAAACCATTGCCCCTTGAATACCCGAGCCAATTACGCGATTTCTATACCCTACCTAACAGGAGTCTCCGATGGGCCTGCCAGTACGTGATCAAATGAAATATTGGGGCATCACAGCCGCCGTCTTTTTCGTCGCCTTCTGGGCGTTGGGTGATGTCCTTTTGCCATTCATCCTTGGCGCTGCAGTCGCCTATTTCCTTGATCCGGTCGCGGACCGCCTTGAGGCGATGGGTGCTAGTCGTGTATTGGCCACAACGGCCATTACGATAACCGCCGTACTCATCTTTGTACTGATGGCCGCACTTGTGATCCCGACGTTGATCCAACAAACAAAAACACTGATCTCAAGCGCACCCAAATACGCAGAGTTCCTGATCGAACGCTTCCCCTCGCTGATCGATGAAACCTCGACCCTGCGCCAATCCCTAAGCAAGGTTGGTGAAACCATCCAAAGCCGCGGTGATACCTTGCTCAACACCGCCCTGAATTCCGCTGCATCTCTGATTGGCGTGGTCACGTTGTTTGTCATCGTGCCCGTGGTGTCTGTCTACCTTTTGCTCGATTGGGACCGGATGATCGCGCGCATCGATGAACTTTTGCCGCGCGACCACGCCCCTGTGATCCGCCAGCTGGCAAAACAAATCGACCAAACATTGGCCTCGTTCATTCGTGGCATGGGCACCGTTTGCCTGATCCTGGGCACCTACTATGCTTTTGCCTTGATGGTTGTCGGGCTGCAATTTGGCTTGGTGGTTGGCTTTATCGCTGGGCTTATCACCTTCATTCCATACCTTGGCTCTCTCATTGGCGGCGTTCTCGCTATTGGACTGGCTTTTTTCCAATTCTGGAACGGGATTGAGGTGATCACGGACGGTGTCACAACCTACACAACAGATTGGATGAGCATCGGCCTTGTCGCGATCATCTTTGTCATTGGCCAAGTCATTGAGGGGAATTTTCTAACCCCTAAACTCGTGGGCAACAGCGTTGGCCTGCACCCTGTTTGGCTGTTGCTGTCTTTGTCGGTCTTTGGCTCGCTCTTTGGTTTTGTTGGCATGCTGATCGCCGTTCCCCTTGCCGCAGCCATTGGCGTCATCATCCGCTTCGCCATGTCCCAGTATAACACCAGCCTTCTCTATCAGGGGAAAGCAGGGCTTGCTGCCTTGGAACAAGACGAAGAAACGACTGACGACGCATGACCCAACAACTTAGCTTTGACCTACCCGTCGTGCCCGCATTGGGACGCGACGATTTCATGATCGCCCCAAGCAATGCTCTCGCCGTTTCAATGATTGAGGCAACCCAAAGCTGGACCAGTCACAAGCTGATCTTGTGCGGCCCCGAGGGCTCGGGCAAGACCCACCTTGCGCATGTATGGGCTGGTGCCCAACGCGGTAAGATCATCGATGCCCATGAGCTGGAGGGGCACGACATCCCAACCCTTGCCAATGCACCTGTCGTCGTCGAAAACATCCCCTCTATCGCTCATGATCGTAACGCACAAACCGCCCTGTTTCACTTGCATAATCTGATGCAAAGCAACCGCATCCCCTTGCTGATGACAGGAACCGGCACGCCAAACCACTGGGGCATGAGCCTGCCTGACCTGCAAAGCCGCATTGATGCAGCAGGCACTGCGACCCTTTCGCCGCCTGATGACACACTGCTTGGAGCGGTCATTGCCAAGCAATTCAACGACCGCCAGGTGATGCCGCGCCCGGATGTTATTCCCTATCTGGTATTGCGGATCGACAGGTCTTTTGCCGCCGCACGTGACGTTGTCGCCGCAATGGACACGCACAGCTTGTCGCGCCACAAACCACTGACACGGGCCCTTGCCGCGCAAGTGCTGGACAAAATCGACGAATGAGCGCAATATCCGTCACTTAACTGTCACAGTTTAAGTCTTACTTACACAAAATGTCCCACGCTGATTTCCTAACTGCGCCCTTTGATGTGCCCCTTGATTTACCCGATCTCGACCCGTCTTCTGCAAGCCGGTTCTACAATCGTGAACTGAGCTGGCTGGGGTTCAATTGGCGCGTCGTCCAAGAGGCCGAAAACCCGCGAGTGCCTTTGCTCGAACGCATTAGGTTCCTGTCCATCAGCGCCGACAATTTAGACGAATTTTACACCGTTCGCGTGGCAGGCCTGCGCGAATTGGCCCGCGCCGGAAATACAACCCCTGGCATTGATGGCCTTTCCCCCGCCGAGCAATTGGTCGAGATCGACAAAAACACCCGCAATCTTATGCACACGCAACAACGCGTTTTGGGTGAGCTTCACGATGAAATGCGGGCGCAGAATATCTCTATTTTAGAGATCAATGACCTGTCAGATGAAGACCGCGTTTACCTGCATGAGTTCTTTCTGTCACAAGTGTTTGCGGTGCTGTCGCCCCTTGCCATTGACCCTGCACACCCGTTTCCTTTCATTCCCAACACCGGCTACGCTTTGGCACTGCAACTGCAGCGCAAAAGCGACAAGCGCAACCTTCAGGCGCTCTTGCCTATCCCTGCACAAATCCCGCGTTTCATCTCAATTCCAAGTGAAACAGGGCACCGGTTTCTGCCCCTTGAATCGCTGCTGGTTCTCAAAGTCTCGGACCTGTTCCCCGGCTACGTCCTAAAGGGGCATTTCGAATTTCGCGTCCTAAGGGACAGTGACCTTGAGGTCGAAGAAGAAGCCGAAGATTTGGTGCGCGAATTTGAGGTCGCTCTGAAACGCCGCAAACGTGGCGAGGTGGTCCGGATCAGCATCTCAACCGGTGCCCCAGAAAAGCTGAAATCCGTTGTGATGGCAGAGCTCGGTGTCGGCGACGAAGAAATGATCGAGATCGACGGCATGATCGGCATCGACGATCTGAGCGAGCTGGTCCTTGATGAGCGCCCTGATCTGCTTTGGTCTAACTTTACGCCGCGTGTGCCCGAACGGGTCACTGATTTTGAGGGCGATATGTTTGCCGCAATTCGTCAAAAAGACATGTTGTTGCACCACCCTTACGAGACCTTTGATATGGTCGTGCGTTTCTTGCAGCAGGCTGCACACGACCCCAATGTGGTGGCCATCAAACAAACGCTCTATCGCACCTCCAAGCGCTCCCCCATTGTTGAGGCGCTGTGCGAGGCCGCCGAAGATGGCAAATCTGTCACCGCCTTGGTCGAACTCAAAGCCCGCTTTGATGAAGCTGCCAACATTCGCCAATCCCGCCGCCTAGAACGCGCCGGCGCACATGTTGTTTATGGCTTTATCGATCTGAAAACTCACGCCAAAATCAGTACAGTTGTGCGGCGCGAAGGGAATGAGCTGGTCACCTATACCCACTACGGCACCGGCAATTATCACCCAATCACCGCACGTATTTATACTGATCTTTCGCTGTTCACCTGTGACGCAAAACTCGGGCGCGACGCGACCAAAGTGTTTAACTATCTGTCGGGGTATGCACCGCCTGAAAACCTAAGCAACTTGGCGATTTCACCCGCGAACCTTAAAACCAGCCTCATCGAAATGATCGCCGCCGAGGCCGAGCACGCCCGCGCAGGAAAACCTGCCGAAATCTGGGCCAAGATGAACAGCCTTATCGACAAAGAGATCATCGATGCGCTTTACGCAGCCTCGCAAGACGGGGTGAAAATCAGCCTTGTTGTGCGCGGCATTTGTGGCCTGCGCCCCGGGATCAAAGGACTGTCAGAAAACATCCGCGTTAAATCCATTGTCGGCCGCTTCCTTGAGCATTCGCGCATCGTGTGCTTTGGCAATGGCCACGGCTTGCCGCACAAAAAGGCGCGCGTCTTCATGTCATCTGCAGACTGGATGAGCCGCAATTTGAACCGCCGCGTTGAAACTTTGGTTGAGATCAAGAACGCGACCGTCAAAGCGCAAATCGTGTCACAAATTATGGCCGCAAACCTCGCTGATGTTGCGCAAAGCTGGGTCATGGCACCTGATGGCAGTTTTCAACGCCCCAAAGCCGAAGGTGGTACATTTGAATTCAACTGCCACCGTTTCTTTATGGAAAACCCGTCATTGTCCGGCCGCGGTTCCGCGGGTGCCTCTGACGTGCCCAAATTAACCCACGCCAAAGAATAAAACGCAACGCTCACCTGAGACATACGTGTTGACCCCACCACTGCGATAGGGTCAAACTCTTTCGCAAAATACCCCAAACAAGGGAACTCATCCGTGCCAAGTGAAACCATAGCCAACGACGTTGGCTCTTTCGGCCTTTCCCTTTTTGACGATCCAAGCACCCGCGCCCTCTCACGTGTCGGGGTTGTTGACGTAGGATCTAACTCAGTTCGGTTCGTGGTATTTGACGGGGCTGCCCGTAGCCCTGCATATTTTTACAACGAAAAGATCATGTGCGCCTTGGGCTCAGGCATGTCTGAGACCGGAAACCTTAGCCCCACGGGGCGCGAGCGCGCCCTTGCCGCATTGATCCGCTTCAAACATCTTGCTGACGGCATGGGCTTGTCTGATCTCACCGTTGTTGCAACGGCCGCCGTGCGTGATGCCAAAGACGGCCCCGACTTCTGCGCAGAGGTGCTACACAATACGGGCCTGCGCATCTGGGTCATCGACGGCAAGGAAGAAGCGCGCCTATCCGCTCAGGGTGTTCTGTTGGGCTGGCCCGGGGCGTATGGCCTGATCTGTGATATCGGTGGATCCTCTATGGAACTGGCCGAAATCTCAGACGGACGTGTTGGCAAACGCGTAACATCCAATTTGGGTCCTTTAAAACTACAGGGGCTCAAGGGCGGACAGAAAGCCCGAAAAAACCACATCAAAGAGACAATCGCCGAGTTGGTGGAAACCATGGGGGCGCAACGGGATCGATTGTTCTTGGTTGGCGGCAGCTGGCGGGCCATTGCACGGATCGATATGCACAGACGTGGCTATCCGCTACATGTTTTGCACGAATACCGCATGACACCTGCGCATGTCTCGCGCACGGCCAAATACATCGCAGACGCCGACCTAGAGGAACTTCGCAGCGCATGTGGTTTGTCATCTGCGCGTATGGCGCTGGTCCCTTTGGCGGCCTTGGTTCTTAAACAGTTGGTCAAAGCCTTTAAACCCAAAGACATCGCCATCAGCAGCTACGGCATTCGCGAGGGCATGCTTTATGAACAAATGCCGCAACGCCTACGTGACCGCGATCCGTTGATCGAAGCCTCCCGTTTTGCCGAAGCCAAAGATGCCCGTCGTCCCGGTTTCGGTAAGACACTTTATAATTTTGTACTGCCACTCTTTAAATCTGCCCCTGACGCGCGCAAGCGCTTGGTCAAGGCGGCATGCTTGCTGCATGACGTCAGCTGGCGCGCCCACCCTGATTACCGTGCCGAGGTCTGTTTCGACAACGCCACTCGCGCCAACCTTGGGGGCTTAAAGCACTCTGAGCGTATCTTCTTGGGGCTTGCCTTGCTCCACCGGTATTCAAATTCCCGTTCTAAAACGCGGTTCGAAGATCTCTATACTCTTCTCGATGATAAGGCCCAACTCGAGGCCGAAATCTTGGGCAAAGCCATGCGGTTTGGCGCAATGTTGTGGATGGAGGATGGCGCCGAACGCGCCAAGTTCAAATGGTACCCAAAGAAACGCATTCTCGAATTGCGCCTGACCCGCGATGCGCTACCGCTGTACGGCGAGGTCGCAGAAGCGCGGCTGCAATCGCTCGCGCGTTCTTTAGAGGCCGAGCTGATTGTCAAAGTCCACAAAGGATAAAGCGCCTAAAGGCCTTACGATCCTCAAATATTCACATCTAAAGTAACTGGGAAATGATCTGACGCCATAACCAGCGCGTCGCGCAATTGTGGTGTCTTCCAGCATTTAGGGTCATCCAGTGGATGCCAAATCCGCCAGCTTGCATCACGCTCTTGGATCTGTGGCGACACCATTATGTAATCCAACAATGCTTGTAAAAACCGCTTTTCACGACGGATAAAGAAACGCGATGTCGTCGGGGTCGCACTTAATTTGCGCACCAGTGCCATATTCGCATGAGGCTCAAACAGCTTTTTCTTATTCTCACCGCCAAGTAAAATCTCAACGGATGAGCGCCCAAACAAATTCTCGTATTGGTCCAAACCGGGGCCATCGTTCATATCCCCCAAAACAATGAGCGGAGTATTTTCTTCAAGGTGGCCGCTGATCCGTTGGCGCAACCAAATCGCTTGCGCGAGCTGCTTGCGCCGGTTCGCGATCGAATAGCGCATGACCTCGTCATGGTTTTGCGCACCATGCGGGGCTTTAGATTTCAGATGCGCCCCGATCATTTGAAACTCGAACCCCGATTCTGTCTTAACCGCAAGCTCAAGAGGCGGCTTTGAAAAGCGCACCAAATCTTCAACCTCGTCCACGTCTAGATCAATGCGAAATGCACCATCAAACCGCGGTGCGTTCCGGCCGCCAATGTCACCTAAATCATCACCTAGGGGCGCGTGGTGAGCCTCCATAACGTCAGGGTCATACAACATCGCAATTTCTTGCTGTGTGTTGTTGCCAAAGCCGATAACCGCTTTGCGCGCACGTAGGTCAAAATGCTTGGCAAAATTCTCAAGTGCCGTCACGGATTCGCGATGTTTGCTTTGATCGGGTGCCTCGATAATCATCACCGCGTCAGCGTCCATCGCCCGAAACACCACGCCCAACGCTTCCGTTTGTTGAGCACGGGTCACATCATGCCGCGAGGACCATCCCCCGTCGTTAAACAACGTTCCGTCCTGGTCAAACAAACGGTCCATCCACTCAACATTATAGGTCGCAATGCGCATCAAGCGTGCTCTTTCCGAATGTCATCCCACGCGCGATTGATATCGATCATGCGTTTCTCGGCCAATAAGATCGCCTCTTCGGGAATGCCCCGTGCGACCATTGCGTCAGGGTGATTGTCGCGGACAAGTTGACGCCATGCTTTGCGCATCTCAGCAAACGGCATATCAGGCGTCACACCTAAAACCGTATAGGGGTCAGGCTGCAAATCAGGAACAAATCGCGCGCGCAACCCTTTGAACTCATGATCTTTAAGGTCAAAAATCTCAGAGACCCGTTCCAAAAACGCATCTTCGTTAGGGTGATAAAACCCATCTGCCATCGCGATATGAAACAACCCTTCCATCAAATCCTTTAAGGTGCAGGGGTCCTCATGAAACATCTCATAGATACGGGTCGCGTAGCTTTCAAAACCCGCAACATCGGTCCGTGCCATGTTGAAAACACGGGCGGCTCCCGCCTCGTCTTGTGCTGCGATATGAAAAACCTCGCGAAAGGCTGTCACCTCATCACGTGTCACATGCCCATCCGCCTTTGCCATCTTGGCCCCCAGCGCGATCACCGCAATCGCAAAAGCCACAGAGCGCTCAGGCGGGCTGCGCAATTTGTCAAAAACCTTGCTTAAGGCCTCCCCCGAGGTAAGAGCAGCGAGTGCTTCAGCGATGCGCGACCAAATAGACATGCTCTTACCCTAACGGGTGCGTTCGAAAGTGTCAGCGGGGGGTGTTAAGATTTTCTGCATTAATATCAGATCATGCCAAACGCCGTTCTTACGGCCAACTTGCGGCATTGCAGCAACCTGCGCAAACCCAAGCTTTTCGTGAAACCCAATTGCATCCGCATTCACGCCGCTGATCGCGCCCACCATGACATGATGACTTTGCGACACCGCAACATCGTACAAAACATCCATCAACGCACGTCCCAACCCGAACCCTTTGGCGCTGGCCATCAGGTAAACCGTGTGTTCGACGGTGTGTGCATACCCTGGCCCACCGCGAAAACTGCCCAACAAAGCAAACCCAGCGAACCCGCCATTGTGCTCGGCCACATGAACACTACGCGTAGGGTCAGCGATCATAGCCTCGACATCGCGGCGCACCTTAAGTTCGGTTGTAAACGTCACATCCGTTTCGCGGATCATCGTATTCCACAGTGCTGTGATCTCTGTAGCATCAGTATTCAGCGCCGGGCGGATCACAAACGGCGTATCCCATGGGGCGTTTCAAATTCAGCCATCAGGCCTGAGGGGCCGACCTCATAAACAATACGATCATCGATCAGGGTCCGCTCCATCGCCGCCCTCAATTCGTCCCCATCAGGGTGGGACACAACAAGACGGCGCAAGCGACATCCTGTTGGGGTCAGGGTTTGCGCCGGATGCTGCTTGGTTTGCCACTCGATCAAAGCCGCGCACATATTGTCAAACGGCAAAACCCCACTGTCAGGCACAACCATTTGCCAGCGCAGATCACCACGTTTGAGCTGAACCGGCGCGCCAATCCCTTTGGGTAGCCGCGAAATATCGCCTTCCAGATCATCGCTGCGACAAATCCAATTGCTCAGGCGTGGGCTCCCCTTGAACTGATCAAGGTCAAACCATCGTGGGCGATTGGGTTTTGGTGCTGCAGGGTTCACCGCAATCGCTTCAAGGTAAAGCCCATCCTCCAAGCCAATCAGCTTGTTATGGGTATGAAACACCGCATGCTCACCGCCACCCTGCATAGCGACGCCCAAAGCCTCTTCGATATAGCTTTGGGCCTCGGCCAAGGTTTCGCCACTGACTGCCAAATGATCTAACAACATCGTTGCGCCCTACCCTTTTAACCGCATCAATTTGATAAGGGCCAAGACCCTCAGGCTATCATTGACGCGTGTCTTTGATGATCTCAAGGATATCTTGCGCCGCTTTGGGGATATTGGTGCCCGGCCCAAAGATCGCTTTCACCCCGTTGTCATAAAGATATTGGTAATCCTGTTGCGGAATAACCCCGCCGCAAATCACAATGATATCATCGGCACCTGCCTCTTTGAGCGCCTCAACCAATTGCGGCGCCAGCGTTTTGTGGCCTGCCGCTTGTGAGCTGATCCCGATCACGTGCACATCATTGTCCACCGCGTCTTGCGCCGCCTCTGCAGGTGTTTGAAACAACGGCCCAACATCAACGTCAAAACCGATATCCGCAAAGGCTGTTGCGATCACCTTGGCACCGCGATCATGGCCATCTTGGCCCATCTTAACCACCAACATACGCGGGCGGCGCCCTTCAACTTCGGCAAAGTCCTCGACAGACTTTTGGATGGCTGCGAACCCTTCATCACCCTCATAGGCCGCCCCATAAACACCCGCCAAAGTCTTCACCTCTGCGCGGTGACGCCCAAACACCTTTTCCATCGCCATGCTGATCTCCCCTACTGTTGCACGGGCGCGCGCGGCCTCAACCGCGCCCTCCAAAAGATTGCCGCCCTCTTGCGCACGTCGGCTTAGCTCTGCCAAAGCCGCCTCACATTTCACGGCGTCTCGGCTGGACTTGATGCTGTCCAATCGTGCAATCTGGCTGGTGCGCACCGCCGCATTGTCGATGTCTAGAATATCGATCGGGTCTTCTTGGTCCAACCGGTATTTGTTGACCCCAACGATCACTTCGCTGCCGCGGTCGATATTGGCTTGGCGCGTCGCTGCGGCCTCTTCGATCCGTAGCTTGGGCATACCAGATGCAACAGCCTTGGTCATGCCGCCCAATTCTTCGACTTCTTCGATCAGCTTCCATGCTTCTTCGGCCAAATCATGGGTGAGCTTTTCAACGTAATAAGACCCCGCCAGTGGATCGACCACATTGGTCACGCCAGTCTCTTCCTGCAAAATCAACTGGGTATTGCGCGCAATGCGTGCTGAAAAATCAGTGGGCAAAGCAATCGCTTCATCCAAAGCATTCGTGTGCAAGGATTGCGTGCCACCCAAAGCCGCAGCCATCGCTTCATAAGCGGTGCGTACAACATTGTTGTAGGGGTCTTGTTCTTGCAAAGACACGCCAGAGGTCTGGCAATGGGTTCGCAGCATCGATGACTTTTCGTTCTTCGGCTCAAACTCCGCCATAATCCGGTGCCAAAGCAAACGCGCCGCCCGCAGCTTTGCAGCCTCCATGAAAAAATTCATGCCAATCGCAAAGAAAAAGCTCAGGCGCGGTGCGAATTTGTCCACATCCATGCCAGCCTTAATCGCCGTGCGCACGTATTCGCGCCCATCCGCCAAGGTAAACGCCAACTCTTGCACCAGGTTCGCACCGGCCTCTTGCATATGATAGCCAGAGATCGAAATCGAATTGAATTTCGGCATCTCACTTGAGGTAAATTCAATAATATCCGCAATGATCCGCATCGATGGCTCTGGCGGATAAATGTAGGTGTTGCGCACCATGAATTCTTTCAGGATGTCGTTCTGAATGGTGCCTGCAAGCACGGATTTGTCATGCCCCTGCTCTTCGCCAGCAACGATAAAGCTGGCCAAAATCGGGATCACCGCGCCGTTCATCGTCATCGACACTGAAACCTTGTCCAACGGAATGCCGTCGAACAGGATTTTCATATCTTCAACACTATCAATCGCAACGCCGGCCTTACCAACATCCCCAACAACCCGCTCATGATCGCTGTCATAACCGCGGTGCGTTGCCAAATCAAAAGCGACAGACACCCCCTGCTGCCCCGCCGCCAAGCCACGGCGGTAAAACGCATTGGATTCTTCTGCCGTCGAAAATCCGGCATATTGGCGGATGGTCCAAGGGCGGCCAGCATACATCGTGGCCTTAACACCGCGCGTAAAAGGGGCGGCACCCGGGATCGTACCCAGATGCTCGACCCCCTCAAGATCCTCTTCAGTGTAGATCGGTTGAACATCGATCCCCTCGAGGGTTTTCCATGTCAGCGCATCTACAGGTCGGCCGCGCAGCTCTTTTTCAGCAATGCCTTGCCACGTGTCTTTCTTGCTTGTCATACCCTTGTCCTTTGCTCACCGGCCCAAACCGCGGGATGTTTCCCGTTCGTGTGTGCGCCCATTCATCTGTCGTTGTGTTGTTTCTTAACGTGGCCAATCCGTCGGCCCCCGAGATCAACCAATGCAAATCATCAGCATAAGCTTCACGCATTTGCGCGCATTGTTGGTCATCAAACGGCAACCACCGCGCCTGATCAGAACGGCACCCCAGCTGCTTTAAACCCGTAAATTCGCCGCGCTCCCCAAGAATTTCGCGCAACTCTTTGACATTCGGCGCACGGTTCAACCATTCAGATGCACGGTCTAGCGGGGATTGCTCATCCGTTAAGGCCGTCAATAAAACATCAGGGCGACCCTGATAGCGCTCAAAAGGCAAAACCTGAATGTCTGTACCAGGGAGCGCACAGGCCAAATCTGTAATCACATCCCGCCAACTGCGTTTAGATTGCGCAAACGATGCGCATTTCTCTGGGCTCATCATCGGATGCCCACGCTCAACACCATACGCCAATGATGACGACCAAAACAAATCTTGGGCGCGAATACACAAAGCTACGCGGCTCAATCGCCCCTCAAATGCACGGGCAAAACGGGCCATGCGCTCGCCAAGAGCGGGATAAAGCGCCTGCGCACGCAAGTTTTGGCGCACTGTGCCAATCATATTCTCGTCGCTCACCACCAATTTGCGCACACCGTTTTGCGCCGATCGTGCCAGCTGCATTTTCACGCGCCCCTCAGCGCGCAACTGCCTTTTATCGCTTGCGGCTGCGCCTTGCGCGGGGATCAATCCGGCAAACAATCCTTGTCGCGTGCGCAATGGCCCCCAATAACCGACACCCTGTTCCCCCAGC
This sequence comes from Ascidiaceihabitans sp., assembly GCA_023301665.1. Taxonomy (GTDB): domain Bacteria; phylum Pseudomonadota; class Alphaproteobacteria; order Rhodobacterales; family Rhodobacteraceae; genus Ascidiaceihabitans. The sequence goes on along the minus strand of JALZUL010000057.1, from coordinate 9,145 downwards.
GCGTGACTGCTGCGTCGCATATAGCTTTGAAAGGTTGTGCTGCCGGTGCGATGCGATCCGAGATGTAAAATAACGTCCATGATGCGGCTTGCTCTTTGTACAAAGGCCGCCCCGTTCGGCCATGATGCGAGGATTACCTCAGTCATGACACTGCACCTGTTGCTATCACTTTAACGCAAGAAATACCTGATTGCCGCCTCGCAATCGCAGATAAAAAGACTATGTTTGCACCAACAGGAGCCCCTATGAAATCTTTATTGCCTATTGTAATCGCTGCATTAATCGCAAGCCAAGGCTTGGCCCAAGAGGCCGGTGAAACGCCCGACCTAGGGGTATTTTCGCAGGCGAATGAAAGCGACTTGAACCAATTTGTATGGAAAAAACGCCCCATCGTGGTCTTTGCCGACAGCGATGCCGACCCAAGATACACCGAACAGATCGAATTGCTAATGGCCGCCCTACCCGATCTTGATGACCGTGATGTCGTGGTTCTGACCGACACCGATCCAAGCGCAAAATCGCCATTGCGGCTTAAGCTAAGGCCGCGTGGCTTTATGCTCGTCATCATTGGCTTGGATGGCGACATAAAACTGCGCAAACCCTTCCCATGGGACGTGCGGGAAATCAGCCGCAGCATCGATAAAATGCCGCTGCGCAAACGCGAGTTGCGCGAAAAGAAGCGTGCTGCAGCCCAAGACTGACAGCACCCTTCGTTTTCAGTCCGCAATATGGCGTTTGCTCCAGCCATAACTGTTATTCGAACTCCATGATGATTTCATCCACCGCAAGGCTTTCGCCTGCACTGGCATTGATCTTGGACACGGTGCCCTTTTTCTCAGCGCGCAAGATGTTCTCCATCTTCATCGCCTCAATCGTACAAAGGGCTTGGCCTTCTTCCACGGTCTCGCCAACTTCGACATCCAATTTCACCACCAAGCCCGGCATCGGGCACAACAACAGCTTAGACGTATCTGGGGCAACTTTTTCCGGCATCAATCGCGCAAGTTCCGCCTGACGTGGGCTGCGCACATGAACCTTCATATCTGCGCCACGGGTGCGAATACGGAAGCCACCGCTGATCTTGCCTACCTTAAGAACCAATGGCGCATCATCAACGGTCATTTGCGCAAGCTGATCCCCTGGCGTCCAATCACCACTCACCCGCATCACAGTTCCATCGCTCAAGGTCACATTCGCCCCCTCACGATCGGCATCAATCACCACATCGAGCGATGCACCTTGCAAGCTCACGTTCCAATCTGCGCCAACTTTGCGTTCGTGATTGTCCATCCGGCCAGACACACGAGCGCGGCGAATTTCCGCAACACGGTGCATTGCGGCACAGGCCGCAGCAATGCGATTTAGATCGGCCTCAGGCAATTCCACCCCTTGGAAGCCATCAGGATATTGCTCTTCAATAAAGGCCGTTGTCATTTCACCCGCCATAAAGATCGGATGATCCATTACGGCAGATAAGAATGGAAGGTTGTGGCCAATCCCTTCGACCTCAAAGCTATCAAGCGCCACGCGCATGGCCTCGACAGCCTCGTCACGGGTTGGGGCCCATGTGCACAGCTTTGCGATCATCGGGTCGTAATACATGCTGATCTCGCCGCCCTCATAAACGCCAGTGTCGTTGCGGATCGCCACGGGGCCTGCCCCTGCATCACCCTGCCATTTGTCATTGTCGAGCAACGGGCCAGCGGCTTGCTCAGCAGGTGGGCGGTAACGCGTCAAACGACCGATTGAAGGCAAGAACCCGCGATACGGATCTTCGGCATACAAGCGGTTTTCAATCGCCCAACCGTTCAACTGCACATCGCTTTGTGAAAGTGTCAGCGCTTCGCCGTTTGCCACGCGGATCATTTGTTCGACCAAATCAACGCCAGTGATCAGCTCGGTTACAGGATGCTCCACCTGCAAACGCGTGTTCATCTCGAGGAAATAGAAATTCTTGTCTCCATCAACAATGAACTCAACCGTCCCCGCTGACGCGTAATCAACAGCCTGCGCCAAAGCGACCGCTTGCTCGCCCATAGCTTTGCGCGTGGCCTCATCCAAGAAAGGCGATGGCGCTTCTTCAACAACTTTTTGCTGGCGACGTTGGATCGAACACTCGCGCTCACCCAAATAGATACCGTTGCCGTGGCTGTCACACAGAACCTGAATTTCGATATGGCGCGGCTGGGTGATGAATTTCTCGATAAAAATCCGATCATCGCCAAAACTGTTGGCCGCCTCATTCTTGGACGACTGGAACCCCTCACGTGCCTCAGTGTCATTCCACGCAATCCGCATACCCTTACCGCCGCCACCAGCAGAGGCTTTGATCATCACCGGATAGCCGACTTCATTTGAGATTGTAACCGCCTCTTCGGCGTCGTCAATCAACCCCATGTAGCCCGGAACCGTCGAAACACCCGCATCTTGGGCGATTTTCTTTGAGGTAATCTTGTCCCCCATCTTCTCAATCGCACCAACGGGTGGACCAACGAACGCGACACCTTCCGCAGCAAGCGCTTTCGCAAACTTCGCATTCTCAGACAAAAAGCCATACCCCGGATGCACCGCCTGCGCGCCAGACGCTTTGATCGCATCCATCACCTTATCAATCACAATATAGGACTGGTTGGCGGGCGGCGGCCCAATATGGATTGCCTCATCCGCCATCTCCACATGCAAAGCTTGCTTATCCGCATCCGAATAAATGGCCACAGTGCCAATACCCATCTTACGAGCAGTTTTAATAACGCGGCAGGCGATCTCGCCACGGTTGGCGATCAGTATCTTATTGAACATGAGATGTCCTTTTGTTTTGAGAAGGGCAGGTTTTGAACGGGACAACGCAAAAGGCCGCCCCGCTGACGCGGGACGGCAATTCCGTCATACTGATTATAATGCGTAAAAGAACGCGGCTTGGTTACTCGACGGAAGACTGAAAACTCAGAGGTCCGAGCAACGAGATGTCTCCGCGGCTGGATGCTTCTTCGTGCTTTGCACATGCGCCGGCCAGAAATAGGGCCGCGACTGCTAAAATGCAGTGTACTCGTTTCATAAAAAATACCTCTCAATTGGGCTGTTTTCGCCCATTGAGCGCCATGTAACATAGGTTGACGCGAATTAACATCACGTAATCCCAAAAACCATAAACGTTGCACAGTTACATCACTCATTTCTTGGAGCCGAGTCGCACCAAAAGGAACCGCATCTGGCAAATTTTGCGGTCTCCAAACCAGACACCCCAGTAGCTTTCTTGCAACAACCTGGCGATCACGTGCAGATCGCGCAGGCTCTTTTGTGAGTGAGCGTGCCTTTCGCCTATCCCGTGAACGAGAGCAGAAATGGCCCTTCTTTATGGCTCCTGATCGCTCACGCATGTTCACGAAACCCGTGAGCCTAGGGACAAGATCACACTTAGTCCTATTTCGGTGATCACCCTTGATTGGTACGTGAACCACCAAGGTGTGAGCGTGAGGCAGCTGCGACAAAAAGCTGCAGACCTCAAGACTAAAGGAAACATCATGAAAACCATCACCAAAGGCATAATGGCCGTCGCGATGAGCATCGGTGTAAGCGGAACATCCGCTTTCGCCGAAGAAGGCAAACTGAAGACTTTTAACATCACGCCAAACACCGCCCTGACATTTTACGGCTTTGTCCGTGTCGAAGCGTTCTATGACTTTGATCGCGAACAAGGCGACCTGTCTCAAGCTGGGAACTTGGCAAGCTTGACTGAAACTGACGGCACTTTCGACACCTCTGTCCGCGTGTCCCGTTTTGGCTTCCGCCTTGCGCAACAAACCGACATCGGTACCATCAACGGGCAATTGGAATATGACTTGTTCGGCTCCGGCGGGTCCTCTGAGCTGCGTTTGCGCCACGCGAACATCCAGTTGAACAACTGGACGATTGGTCAAACTTGGACCAACTTCATGCCACTGTCCCACTACCCGACCAGCCTGGACTTTAACGGCCCAGTTGGTGTGACTTTCGCGCGTGTTCCACAAATTCGCTACTCGAGCAGCGTGGGCGATCTTGATTACAGCTTCTCCCTTGAGCAAGCCAACGGACCTTCCACGTTCTCTAACGATCCAGTCGCGACAGCTGCTGCGCAATACAACGGCGAAAACTACTCCATTCGTGCGGCCGCTTTGGCCGGTTCTGTCTCGAACGGGAACGACGACGTTAGCAACAGCGCCTTTACAGTGTCCGGTACGTTCCAACCTTGGAAAGGTGGTAGCTTCGGTGCCACATTCGTCACTGGCGATGGCCTTGGCAATCTCTTGATCGGTGGTGGCGCTAGCATTGACAACGGCGACGCGGTTGATGTTGACGGTTACACCCTCGAATACCGTCAAGACATCGGCGAAAAATGGAACGTTGGTATCGCTTACGGTAACGAAGACTACGATGCGGGTGCACTCAGCGAAGTTGAATCCCTGCACATCAACGCGATTTACAGCCCTGTCGACAACATCTCGATCGGTGTTGAATACATCCGCGGTGAAGCGACTGACAACCTTGGCACGTCCGTAGATGCAGACCGCATCGGTACGTCCATCACCTTCCGCTTCTAAACAACGGGAAAAATGCGAAGAGAGCTTTTCCCTCGATTTCGCATTTACAAAGATCCGGTGCAGCCTCGCTGTCGCCGGGTCTTTGGTCACATCAGCTAAATCTGCTGCAGCCCTAGTTACATTTTCTCGGGTTGGCCTGACAGTAGACAAAATTGCCCGCGGCCCCGATGACCGCGCCTTTGATCGGGTTGGCATCCGCCACGACCGCAATCCCTGCGCCCGCCGCACCGCCAAGCAACGCCTGATTGGTGCCCGTTTCACCGCACCCTGCAAGGGTCGCAGCGGCGCCAAGGACAATTGCGTGAAATTTGATAGACATGTCGTTTCTCCTGCTTCTTCTTTTGCAGATAGAAATGACCTTTTCGCCTCAGTATGCAAGTGATGTCTCACCCGCTCCTGCAAACCAGCAAAACCCTGCCAAAACAAACAGTTATCAGGAAAAAAAACGGGCAGCGCGATGCCAAAAAGCACCGGCCGCCCGTGAGGGGAAGGGGTACGGAAATGAGTGCTCCCCGCATCGAGATAACCCGACACAGGTTCCGCTCCATGACGCTCGCACGAACCGATAAGATCCTCCAACCCACACGCAGTAATCGCCGACAAACCGGCCAACACTTGCTGGTTTTGAGAGGACTGCGGCGTCATTGCGCTTATTCTCCGATTGCTTCGGGGAAATTCGCGCGGGCGATAGCCACATCAATGACCAACAATGCTTCATAATCTTCTGGATCAAAGTCTTCTTCTGCTGGAATGACTTCGCGGCCAAACAACCACGACAAACGCCCTGCATCTAGATTACCGCGCTCAAACGGATGCTCACCAAACTGCTCCCACAGTGCTTCCATAAAGCCTGCATCCGCACGGCGATCCGCTGGTCTGCGATCATTCTTACGCTCACGACGGGTGATCGGTGTCGCCCCTTTGGGGTTGGCACGGCGCAATGTGAATTGGAAATCTGTACCCCGAAGTCGGCCCGGGAAACCGCGATGTTTCAGCATGTTGCTGCCCCCCCTGCCAATTGGCCATCGTATCGGGGTGATGTCTTAAAACCTGTTAGGGTCGAAGTGGGCGCAGACGCCCACTTCGTAAGTAGATTACTTGTATTTGCCTGTGTGTGTTGGCTCAACCGAAATAGGGGCTGGATCAACAACGACAAATTCTTCGACCTGCTGCTCGCGCGCACAGGCAGCAACAACAGCGATAAAGCCGAATGTAGCCAATAGTTTGATGCTCTTTGACATCTGAGTCTCCTGTAACTTCTAAAAAGGTGCCTCAGTGCAGATTGCACCGACACGCCTGTATTTGAGGTAAGGGTTTCTTGGGAAATCCCTGAGGGGAACATAGGTGAATCCTTATGAAAAATATACGCATATCGTACCGATAGGCAAAGATGTGTCTCTAAAGCCTCAAATCGGTGAAAAATACCAGTAGACTGCGCTACATATAGTGGTGCCATTAGAATGCCTCCCAGATGCAGGTTTCGTTTTGAACACGAAAAGCTTCGAAAAACTGTGTGGCTTCGGGATTGGGCGCTCCGAATTCTGTCTCTTGGTCGGCAAGAGAAATGACAACCAACGCGCTCGGCAGTTCAAATTCGCTCATATACGGCAGCGCGAAATCCGCGCATAAATGCTCGATATCCAGACTGACCACATCATGCGATATCCCACCTAAAGCGCGCGCGATCTGCGGGGCGACAAAGCGGAAACGCAACCACTCCTCGCCGTTGACCTGGTCAATCAGAACCTCTTGCAAGGTCACAGGCTGCCCCGACGGGACCTCTTGCGCATGCAAACCACCCGCACAAAACAGCGCACAAACACCGACGCAATACCGACGTAATACCGACATTATACAGAACCCTTAAACCGTTGATATCCCGCACATTTCAGCCATCGCCTGCGATTGTCGGGATTTTCCAACACTGACGCAATCCTGACCTCTATGTTCGGCGCGACCTTGCCCAGCAATTGCCCTCCTGCTTCCACATGCACACCACCCTCAACCGTTGTGATTTGAACCACCGGTGAAAAGCCGCGCAAGTTTTGCAAAGCCCGCCACAAATCCTGCCGGATTTGCGTGGCCAAACGCACCGAATTGCCACCCTCTAGCTGCGTCGTTGCTGCGACGTCAAAGCGCGCTGGCAGTTGCCGTGATACCGTCACCTGCCCGTCGCCTTTTGTTATATGCCACCCCTTTGCCATCGATCAGAGCGGGATATTGTCGTGTTTTTTCCACGGGTTCTGCTGTGATTTCCCCCGCAACGATGCAAAAGCGCGGCTCACACGCTTGCGCGTTGAACGCGGCTGGATCACCTCGTCAATGAACCCGCGCTCGGCCGCCACAAATGGATTTGCAAAGCGGTCTTCGTATTCAGCTGCGTGCGCGGCAATCTTATCCGCATCACCCAGATCGGCGCGGTGGATAATTTCAGTTGCGCCCTTGGCCCCCATCACCGCAATCTCTGCTGTTGGCCATGCATAGTTAAAATCGCCACGCAGGTGCTTGGACGACATAACATCATAAGCCCCACCGTAAGCTTTACGTGTAATAACAGTGACTTTCGGCACCGTTGCCTCACCATATGCAAACAGCAACTTCGCACCGTGCTTGATCACACCACCATATTCCTGGCTGGTCCCAGGCAAGAAACCGGGCACATCCACAAGCGTCAAAATCGGAATTTCAAACGCATCGCAAAACCGCACAAAACGGGCCGCTTTGCGCGAGCTATCAATGTCCAGACAACCTGCAAGAACCATCGGCTGATTGGCCACAACACCAACCGTACGTCCTTCAAGACGCATAAAACCGGTGATGATGTTCTTGGCAAAATCCTCTTGGATCTCGTAAAAATCACCCTCATCGCCAAGCTTAAAAATAAGCTCCTTCATGTCATACGGCGTGTTGGCATTCTCAGGGATCAACGTATCCAAAGACGCCTCCACTCGACCCGGTTCATCAAAGAACGGGCGCACAGGTGGCTTCTCGCGATTGGACAACGGCAAGAAATCAACAAGGCGACGTACCTCAGCCAGCGCCTCGACATCATTTTCAAACGCGCCATCCGCCACTGAAGACTTTTTGGTATGGGTCGAAGCCCCACCCAGCTCTTCCGCTGTGACCACTTCGTTGGTGACGGTTTTGACAACGTCCGGTCCCGTCACAAACATGTAAGACGTGTCTTTTACCATAAAGATAAAGTCGGTCATTGCAGGAGAATACACAGCCCCGCCCGCGCACGGCCCCATGATCAAACTGATCTGCGGCACAACACCAGAGGCCAAAACATTACGCTGAAAGACTTCGGCGTACCCCGCCAAAGACGCGACACCTTCTTGAATGCGCGCCCCACCTGAGTCGTTGATCCCAATGATCGGCGCACCGTTTTGAACAGCCATGTCCTGAATTTTGCATATCTTTTGGGCATGTGTCTCGGACAACGATCCACCAAAAACAGTGAAATCCTGTGAGTAGACATAGACCATGCGACCGTTAATTGTGCCCCACCCAGTGACAACACCATCACCTGCAGGCCTCTGTTCTTGCATGCCAAAGTCGGTGCAACGGTGACGCACAAACATATCAAATTCTTCAAACGAGCCCTCATCCAAAAGCAGGTCGATACGCTCACGGGCGGTCAATTTGCCCCGTTTATGCTGTGCATCGATCCGTTTTTGACCTCCGCCAAGGCGTGCAGCCTCACGACGGTCGTTCAGTTCTGTCAGAATATCTTTCATCGTTGGCCCCACTTGCGATTTCGCCAGAGTATATTTCGAACAGACATATCAAAGCAAAGCGTTGGACCAAAGGGCCATTTAGAATATTTGCAAATATTATTCAGCTCTATGTATGCAAACTGCAAAGTTGCAAATTTCCCACTAGATATCACAGCCCATATGGACATCTCGATTTTGCCTACATACCGATGGTGCATGAGCAAATCCCCTTCGATCCGTTTTCTCGATCGCACCACGCCACCACATATTTTCACACTGATCGTTTTGGCAGGCATGTCAGCGATGGTGATGAACCTATTCCTGCCCAGCCTACCCCAAATGGCAAAACACTTTGGGGTCGCCGATGGGGTTATGGCGCTCTCTGTGCCGCTGTTTTTGTATGTCAGCGGCACGCTACAAATCTTTATTGGGCCAATCTCAGACCGCTACGGCCGCCGCCCTATCCTATTGGGCGGTATAGCTATTTTCTTGCTGGCGACCATTGGCTGCATTCTTGCAACAAACATCATGACGTTTCTATTCTTCCGTATGGTCCAAGCCGCTATCGCAGTCTGCATGGTCTTGAGCCGCGCCGTCATCCGCGACTCATTCGATCAAGAAAGCTCCGCATCAATGCTTGCCTATGTCACCATGGGCATGGCCGTTGTGCCAATGATCAGCCCCGCATTGGGCGGCCTCCTCGACGAGGCATTCGGATGGCGCGCAAATTTCTGGCTGTTTCTTGTCGCCGGAGGTGCCCTGTTCATTCTGGTGTGGCGCGACCTTGGTGAAACTGTGAAACCCTCAGGCTTAACCCTGTCGCAACAGTTCAAAGAATACCCAGAGTTG
>JALZUL010000056.1 GCA_023301665.1 Ascidiaceihabitans sp. | reverse complement strand
CGGGGCCGGGGCCGGGGCGCAAAAAGAGCCAAAAAAGAGGCAAAAAAGTCTATTGAGACGTTTAGTCGAAAAAAGCCCTCTATTTTCGATCTTTTCAGCTGGGGGCACTAGGGGGACTTGGGTGAGAGAAAGAGGGGGACAAGTGTGAGCGATCAGCCAGCATTGTAATAAAGTGATCGTCATGCAGGCGTCGGTATTGCAGAGTTAGCATCACAACGCCTCGTCGGGTGATCTGCGCAGCGTTTCCCGCTGCAGCCCGCATGAGTGTTGCAGGCGCAGCGAACGGCGATTTTTCCACCCACGCGGCTTTGCGATCTGGGGCTTTGGCAGCCAAGGCGGCCATGGATATCAAAGGGCGCAGTCCAAAGCTGCCCAAAGCAGAAGACACGCCCGTTTCCCAAACGCCATTTTGGTATGTTGAAGGGTGCAGCCGTGCGTGGCTCGACCAGCAAAACGACGTCACAGTCAAAGACGTAAAGTTAAGCCATCAAGAAGGCTTTCGCTCAGTTGAGCATCTAAAGCGCTACACCACCTTGGGAATGGCCACAGATCAAGGCAAGACATCTAACATCGGCGGGCTGGCGATCATGGCCGAACTGGCTGGCAAATCTATCCCCGAGGTCGGTACAACCATTTTCCGCCCTCCCTACACCCCCACATCCATTGGGGTGTTGGCGGGCCGGATGAAAGGCCAAGAGTTCCACCCTACCCGCCTCACCCCCTCTCATTATTGGGCGCAAGAGCGCGGTGCGGTGTTTGTAGAAGTTGGCAATTGGATGCGGGCCCAGTGGTTCCCAATTCAAGGTGAAACCCACTGGCGGCAATCTGTCGATCGCGAGGTCAGTGCCACACGTGCCTCTGTTGGGGTGTGTGATTGCACCACGCTGGGTAAAATCGATGTTCAGGGGGCGGATGCCGCTGATTTCTTGAACAAAGTGTATTGCAACGGTTTTGCAAAGCTTGCGGTTGGAAAAACCCGTTATGGTTTGATGCTGCGAGAAGACGGAATTGCGATGGATGACGGAACCGCTGCGCGATTGGCCGACGATCATTTTGTGGTCACGACCACAACAGCCAAAGCGGGGCCTGTTTTTCAACATATGGAATTTGTACGCCAATGTCTGTTTCCCGACATGGACGTCCACCTGATCTCGACCACAGAAGCATGGGCACAATACGCGGTTGCTGGCCCGAATTCGCGCAAGCTGTTGCAAAAGATTGTCGATCCGGAATTTGACATCACCAATGAAGGGTTCCCCTTTATGGCCTGCGCCAACATTACGGTTTGTGGGGGGCTGCGGGCACGATTGTTTCGCATTTCATTCTCGGGCGAGCTGGCCTTTGAAATCGCAGTGCCCTCCCGCTACGGGGATGCCCTTATGCGACGGTTAATGGATGAGGGCGAAGAATTTGACGTCACCCCATACGGCACAGAAGCGCTCAGCGTTATGCGCATCGAAAAGGGCCATGCCGCGGGCAACGAATTAAACGGTACAACAACAGCGCAAAATCTTGGGATGCGGCGGATGGTGTCCAAGAAAAAGGACAGCATCGGATCAGTCTTATCTGAACGCGAGGGGTTGAACGAAGCGAACATGTTGACCTTGGTCGGTGTACAGCCCGTTGATCCCACAGAAAAAATCACCGCCGGCGGGCACCTCATGAACCCGACAGGTCCTGTAGATGCGGCACATGACCAAGGGTATATCACATCGGCCGCCTTCTCCCCTTCAGTTGGGTCAATGATAGGACTGGCATTTATGAAAGACGGCTCAAACCGTTTGGGGGAAAAAATGCGGCTGGTATCCCCAGTCACTGACCTCACTGTCGATGTCGAAATTGTATCGTCGCATTTTGTTGATCCAGAAGGGGAGCGCGTCCGTGCCTAACTCTGAAAACACACAAAATCGCCCCCTTACTGCGATCACAGCTTTAGGGAGTAGCGAACCGCGCATCGAAACGATTGGCGTAGTGACCTGCACAGAGATGCCAAGTATCGCACTTGCTTCTGTTGCGGCCAAATTAGGAGCCCAAGGCCAAGCGGCTCAGGTTTTGAAAAAAGCAGTCGGCATGGCAACGCCGCAGATTGGCGGCGTCAGTTCCAAAATCTTAACGGCGTTTTGGATCGGCCCTGACCAGTGGATGGTTGAAGCCCCATTTGAGAGCCATGAAGATCTTGCAGCGCACCTGAAACCGCTGTTCACCGGTACCGGTTACGTCGCAGAGCAAACAGACGCTTGGAGCCGATTTGACCTGAAGGGCGCGGATGTCCTTGAGGTCTTGGAGCTACTTTGCAACGTGAATACGCGGGGCATGAAAACCGATACTGTGAGCCGTACGAGCATCCATCATTTAGGGTGCTTCGTGCGGTGCATCGCATCAGATCACTTTGCAATTTATGGGCCACGCGCGTCCGCGCAATCGCTGCATCATGCCATTACCACTGCAATGCTATCAGTGCGTTGATCTAATTAGGTCGACGGGACTGGCACGTTTCCTTGAACCCGAAAGGCATTGATGTTCGCGCGGTCTTGAGACGGGGAAACACCAAAAGCGGCTTTGTAATGAGTTAAGAGTGGCGTCGCGGAAACATACCCCACTGCAGCTGCGATCTGGCTCATACTGTCTTTGGAATATAGCACCAGCTGGCGTGCGGCCTTCATACGAAGGCTGCGGTAATAATGGGTTGGGTTTTGCCCCGTCGCTTTCTTAAACGCACGCTCAACCTGCCGCGGGCTGACACCTAATGTGTCGGCGACTTGTGCTATGGAAATCGGATCATCCAAATGTTGTGCAAACAAGCTTGAAGCACGCACGACCAAATCTGGAAGGCCATCATTTGCTTTGCTTTGCCGGGGCGCGGGAACGGGAACCCGCTGGCGCACCCCCTCGCCTCGCATCATTGGGTGCTGGAACCAACAGGCCACCTCATGGGCAATCCCTTCGCCCAATTGGTCCTCGATCAAGCGTAACGCTAGATCAAACCCTGCCGCGGCGCCTGAAACGGTATACCTGCGCCGGTCCGTTACGATTACATCATCCATCGCATGAATTTGCGGGAACTCCGCCCGAAAGGCCGCTTCATAACACCAATGAACGGAACAGCTGTATCCCTCCATCAGGCCAGCGCGCGAAAGTGGAAATACGCCACCGCTGATCCCTCCCAAAATAGTGCCATGCCGTTCAAGATGCCTGAGACATCCAAATGTCTGGGCTTGTGAAAGGGGTTGAACAGACGGGCCACTCAGCAAGAAAACCACATCTGACCCAATATCAGGCGACAGCGCGCAATCGGGGTCAAAGGCAACACCAGCGCTAGAGACCACCCGCCCCCCGTCCTCAGAGACCAATTTCCACGCAAACTGCGCCCTGCCCGCTATTTCGTTAGCCGCACGCAATGGTTCGATCATTGAGGTCAAACACGCCATCGGAAACTCTGGGAAGATCAGAAAAGCAATATTATTATTTTCACTCTTATTCATACTTCTTAGACTCTAAGGAAAATGTTCGGTTATACTAGTCCCACTTTTTAGCACAAAGCGAATTGCGTCTGTGTGTTTCGCTTTGTATGAGGTGCCGCATTATGAGAATTGAAAAAATTTCCACCGAAGCGGCCACTCAGTTGACGCAAAACCCTCACAGCACCCGTGAAGGGGATCGCGAAAAGGTCCTTGAGGTCGCGATTGGCCGTGAGGTGCGCGGATATCGGCGCCAGCAAGAGATCACAGTGGCTGAGCTGTCGCAGATGACGGGTCTGTCAATTGGGATGCTGTCAAAGATCGAAAACGGCAATACTTCGCCTTCATTGACGACATTGCAAACCCTTGCAAATGCCCTAAGTGTCCCGCTGACAAGCTTTTTCCGGCGTTTTGAGGAAAGCCGCCAAGCGGTCCACACAAAATCGGGCGAAGGTGTTGAGATGGACCGTGAAGGCACGCGCGCCAACCATCAATACAACCTTTTGGGCCACATAGGTGCCAATGCATCGGGCGTTATTGTTGAACCCTATTTGATCACTTTGACCGACAAATCGGATGTCTTCCAAACCTTCCAACACGCAGGAATCGAGACCATTTATATGCTCGAAGGCGAAGTCGATTATCGCCACGGCGAAGAAATCCACACGCTCAAACCCGGTGACACCCTATTTTTCGACGCCGATGCACCCCACGGTCCAGAAAAACTGGTTAAGCTCCCCGCGCGGTATCTGTCGATTATCAGCTATCCACAAAGTACCTAATGGGCGCAAACGTCCGCTAGGTTTTGAGCGGTGGCTCACTGTCCAGCTCTGGCCAGATGCCGTTAGACGTGGGTTGGCCGTCGTCAAATTGCGACAGGTAGTCCAACATCATGGGGCGGTTGTCGATGAACCCTTTGTAAGTTGCCAATTCTTCTGGCAAGTCGCGGATCACACGATGGAGGCGACGACCCCATTTGGGAACTGTCATTAGATCTTGGAAAGAACAAAGATAACAACGGATTGGGAAAACCAATGCGTTGGAGCGTGGCAGACGGAAAAACGTTTGGAGTTCCACTCGCAAATGCTGTTTTGCTCCGATGTTTTCGGGGGTGAGCTCGGTCTTTTGAACGCCCCATTTGTGATAGTTTTCTGGCGAGGTGTCCAAAAGCGGATTGACCGTCATCGTCCAATTGAGACGGCGCGCAGGTGCACCTTGTTGAATGTTCAAAAGGAATTTGAGCGCGCGTACAAAAATGCCTTTTTCATGGGCTAAAGGCACAGGTGCGTGCCATTCAAAAAAGTTCATACCAATGTCAAAGTCTAACGACCAATCTGCTTGGGTTGTAACAATGCCTGCATCCATCCATAGGTTATCATCACGTTGATCTAAAACACAAAAATCACCCTGAGTTTGCCGTGTGATGTACTCCATCGGACCATAAGGTAATGTTGTCTCATCCATAAAAGTAAAGCGATCATCGATCCCCAAAGGCTTGTTAATCCAATGCCATTGGTCACCTTCACGATGTAGTTCGAACAGGTCAGGATAGTCTTCAGACTTAGACACCATGATCAGCTCAAGCAAATCCCAACCCGCCAAAGTCATATGGGGCAAAGACTGACAACGCAGTGGGTCATCTGCCAAGACCATCGCACGGTCTCGCATTTCCGAAACATAGTGTTCATCCACGTCAAAGCGTTTCTCATATATGCTGTCAGAGGGGCCACCACGGTGCTGCTCCATGTTGACTGCATACATGTAGCTGTCTTTATCAAAGGGAAACGGAAAGCGTTTGATCGCGCGCTCAGAATTGTGAAACGAATAATCGTCGCGGAAGGTTTCGTCGTTAAATTGTAAAGTCATAATTTACCTATCCAGTACGAGGGTCTTGCCCTCAAATCGTGACACGCAAGGCATGATTTTCTCGCCTGTTGCCTGCTCGTCGTCTTCGAGCCAATGATCACGGTGAATGAAGTTGCCGGTGTAATCGATCACACGGGTTTCACACATCCCACAGGCCCCGCCGCGGCAAAGATAGGGGGCATCAACACCCTCGCGTTCCATGGCCTCTAGCAGGCTCTCCTGCTCGCCCACTTGGATCACCTTGTTGGAAAGTGACAGCTTCACCTCGAATGGTTTACCGGGTTGTGGCGCTAAGAATTCTTCATAATGGACCGCCTCGCGCGGCCACCCCATTGCGTTGGCTTTGCCGCGCACCCAGTCAATCATCCCCTTGGGCCCGCATACATAAATATGAGTGCCCAGCGGTTGACCCTGCAACAAATTGTCCAAATCAATGGCTTGGGATTGGTCGTCGTAATAGATATTCACATCGTTGGGGTGTGTTGACGTCAATTCATCTACATACGAGCCCAGCGCGTGTGATCGGCAACTGTAGTGAAGCTCCCAATTGCCATGCGCGCGGTCGAGCTGTTTGATCTGCGCCAAGAAAGGCGTAATCCCGATCCCACCCGCAATCATCAGATGTTTCTTGGCTCGTAAATCCAACGAAAAAAGATTAACGGGGTTTGAAATGACCATTTCGTCACCCACCTGCACATTGTTATGCATATGCAGCGAACCACCCCGCCCCTCGTCATCGCGCCGCACCGAAATTGTATAGGCGGTTTGATCAAACGGGTCGGACATCAAAGAATACGGATTTAAACGGGTGCGTTCCCCGTCGTACATTTCAACGACCGTATGAGCGCCCCCTGAAAACGTGGGCAATAAGCCCCCCGCGATAGGCTCAAAGCGAAAGCGTTTGACCAAATCGTTTAACGCGGTCACATCTGTCACGCGTACAGCAATTTTTTGTGCACCGCTCATTCGTAGATCCCCTTTTGCGCCGGTACATTGCCGGGGTCTTCGGCATCGATACAAACCCCTTGGTAAGCCGCAAGGCGTCGCGAATAATGATCCCGCACAAACAGGTTCAAGCCGCAATGGCTGCACACAAACGGATCGGTTTCCACATCCTCTGTGATCCCCTTGCAGTGGACGCATTGCATTCTGCGCGCAACAGACCCGCGATGTTCGGTTTGGATCGCCGTATGGGGAATGCCCATCCGCATGGCCAAAGCCTGTGCTTGCCCCATCAGCCCTTCAGTCCCTGCAAGGTAAACCTGTAAGCCCATCGAAGCCCCCTGCAACACACGCTCAATACGCGTTACCGCCGCCTCGTAAGATGGCCCTTCGTAAAACTGTGCGGG
>JALZUL010000055.1 GCA_023301665.1 Ascidiaceihabitans sp. | reverse complement strand
TTGCGTCAAACCAACCTGCCAGAGCAAAACTTTGCTGCGACGTTGCAGCGGATGATCGCGGAACGTGAGCGTGAAGCAACGGATGAACGTGCGCGTGGTCGCGAGGCGGCTCAGCGTGTTCAAGCCCAAGCGGACCGTACTTACGAGGAAATCTTGTCAGAAGCCCGCCGTGATGCACGCATCGCGGAAGGTGAAGCGGACGCTGCACGAAACAAAATCTTTGCGGAAGCTTATGGCCAAGATCAGGAATTCTTTGAGTTCTACCGTTCTTTGACTGCGTACGAAATTGCGATCAAAGGCAACAACTCTTCGATGGTTATGTCACCGGACAGCGAATTCTTTAACTATTTTAAGAGTGATCAAGGTGCTGCAGCCAAGTGATTGCGCTGATCTTATTGGCCATTGGTTTGGTCATGATTGTAGAGGGGCTGGCCTATGTGCTGGCCCCTTCGCTTATTGAGCAAGTGCTTGAAATGTTACGTCGTTTGCCCGAACCAAGCCGCCGGCAGGTGGGTGGGTTGGTCGCTGTCGGCGGATTAATGTTTGTCTGGCTCGCATTTCAATTGAATGTTTCATTATAGCCCTGAAATGTTTCAAACGACGGCCGGTCGTTTCACGCTTTGTTTAGAATTGCTTGAAAGGTTTCAGGGACTGCACCATCTTGTTAGTTGAAGTCTGCTATTCTTATGTGCAGGCTGTATGAGAAGCGCAGTATTGCGCAAAATGGCCAAGCTGGCCCGGACCAAACAGGAGACGATGAATGCAGCCCAAAGCGGTAGCCTTGTCGAAAGAAATGAAACCCCTAATTCAAATGCGTGGCCTTTGGCTGGGCTTTTTGGCGACTGTGCTGGTTTTAGCGCAGGTCATGATGGCCAATGCCCGCCCTGAGAGCCTTGCACCATTGGCTGAGCAAATCAGCCCGTCGGTTGTGAACATCACAACGTCAACAGTAGTGGAGCGTCCGACAGGACCCCAAGGCGTCGTGCCCGAGGGATCCCCGTTCGAAGAGTTTTTCAACAACCGCCGTGGTGGTGAAGGTGGAGAGGGGCAAGCACCGCGTAGATCCTCTGCTTTGGGATCCGGTTTTGTGATCTCGGAAGACGGCTACGTTGTCACGAACAACCACGTCATCGAGGGCGCAGATGAGATTTTGATCGAATTTTTCTCTGGCGAAGAATTGCCAGCGAAGGTGATTGGAACCGACCCAAACACTGACATCGCTTTGCTCAAGGTAGAAACCGACGAACCACTATCCTTCGTACCATTTGGTAACAGCGATGAAGCGCGCGTTGGCGATTGGGTGATCGCGATGGGCAACCCACTTGGCCAAGGTTTCTCGGTCTCGGCGGGTATCGTATCCGCACGTAACCGTGCATTGAGCGGTAGCTTTGATGATTACCTACAAACAGATGCAGCGATCAACCGTGGTAACTCTGGTGGCCCATTGTTCAACATGGACGGTGAAGTTGTCGGTGTGAATACTGCGATCTTGTCCCCCAACGGTGGTTCCATCGGTATCGGCTTTTCAATGGCGTCTAATGTTGTGACACGTGTTGTGGACCAGCTGCGCGAATTTGGTGAAACGCGTCGTGGTTGGTTGGGTGTCCGCATCCAAGACCTAACCGAAGACTTGGCCGAAGGGTTTGGTTTGGAGAGCACAGATGGGGCTTTGGTTAACTCTGTTCAAGATGGACCCTCCAAAGACGGCGGCATGCTGGACGGAGATGTGATTGTTAACTTTGCTGGTAAACCTGTCAAAGATACCCGTGCTTTGGTGCGCACTGTTGCCAATAGCCCTGTGGGTGAAACCGTTCGCGTGATCGTAATGCGCGAAGGTAAATCCGTAACACTGAAGATCACACTCGGCCGACGCGAAGATGCGGTGAATGCTACGCCAGTAGCTGCGCCAGAGCCTGAAGAAGAAGAGGGTCTTCCAGAAACCACGTCTTTGCTGGGTCTGACACTGAGCGCACTTACAGACGAGCTGCGTACAAACCTTGATCTGGATGAGGACCAATTGGGTCTTTTGATCACTGAAGTGGATGAAACCACTGAAGCGTTTGAAAAAGGTCTGCGTGCGGGTGACGTTATTACTGAAGCGGGCCAACAAAAGATCGAAAGCATCGATGATCTGAACAGCCGTTTGGCTGACGTAAAAGATGCAGGCCGCAAATCACTGCTGTTGTTGGTGCGCCGCGGTGGTGATCCACGCTTTGTTGCGCTTAGCCTCGCCGAATAAGTCGGTGACTAAATGCTAAAATGAAAGGCACCCTAAGGGGTGCCTTTTTCGTTACTCAATGTCTCTTGGGACCACGACTAGCCCAAGCACGCGTGCAGAATCGACCGTTAGATTGCCGCTGTCAAAACCGCCTCCAAGTTGAAATTTCCGTATAGCGCGCCGTGTGCGGTCATCCATCAGCCCTGTCACGTCACCACGATATCCACCTCTCGCTGAGAGCGCGCGTTGCAGGTTGGCAACAAATTCCTCTGTTAGCAATCTCGGGCAGACAGTTTCAAACCATGTCTCGCGGCGGGGTTGTACGATGTCGAGCACGTCTTCTTTTTTGTATACGGCGGGCTTTTGTATGCGTCCGTCAGAACTGACTTGAGCCGGTTGAAGCAGCACTTCACGTGAGACGCTCTCAATGATGGCAGGGGAGATGGTTTTTCCCCAACATGTGTTTGGTGCTGCACCCGCGGGTGCATCTTGAGCGAAACCGATTGTTTGAAGTGCACCTGGGCGTCCTGAGCCCAGATTTGATACGTCGCAGGCAGCCAAAACGCACAGCGCTGTAGCGGCAGTATAAAGGGTCCAATTGTTCATCGTGTCCGGCCTGTTGAACTGATTTTAAATGAAGTTAGTCGCTTTTTTTGGCGATGCCTAGCACGGGTTCACGGTGTGGGATGTTCACGTGGTAAAAAAACAGGTAGTGACCTATCGCAAATTGGACTGGTCTTGCATAAGTTGGCTAGTTAGAAAGCTTCTAAAGTTACTTAAGGGGACCGAAATGGCCAAAATCACCTATATCGAACACAATGGCAAAGAGCATGTTGTTGAGGTCGCCAATGGCATGACCGTTATGGAAGGTGCGCGCGACAACAACATTCCTGGTATTGAAGCGGATTGCGGTGGGGCATGTGCCTGTTCGACCTGCCACGTCTATGTGGATGCGGCTTGGGTTGAGAAGGTGCCTGCAAAAGATGACATGGAAACAGACATGTTGGATTTCGCATATGAACCTGATGAAACGCGTTCGCGCCTGACCTGTCAGATGAAGGTGACCGATGCGCTGGACGGTTTGATCGTAAACATGCCTGAAAAGCAAATTTAATGATGGCGGTGGCGCGGCGTCTTGTGGTGCGCTCTCTGAGAGGGCCCATCCGCCGCGCGCTGCTTGCTGCGTGTTTGTTGCCGGCGTCGCAAGGCGTTGCACAACAGATCACCGATGCGAATTATGCCGTTCCAACAACACGTTACGCGCACGGTGTTTTAGGCGATGCCATTGAACATGCGGGCCTTAGTTTGAAGCTAAGTGACGGGGGCGTGGTTACGCTTACTCTGCCGGAAACGGATGTTTTTGAAGACACCGAACCGCGTTTGGCTGATATGGACGGTGACGGAGCGCCCGAGGTGATTGTCGTGCAAGCAATCAACGCTTGGGCGCGAAATTGGCTATCTATGATC
>JALZUL010000054.1 GCA_023301665.1 Ascidiaceihabitans sp. | reverse complement strand
AGCATCCCCATCCCCCCAAGCATTCTCTTTTAGCTCAGGCGTGAAAAAAGTTTGCCGGGCGCGCCCCATCCTTTTGGACGCATATAGGGCGATATCGGCATCCTCGATAAGCTGTTTTGCCGTGCACAAAGCATTGAGCGGTCGAAAGACCGTACCGATACTCGCCGAAATTTGGCAAACATGATCTTGAAAATGAACAGGCACCTCCAGTTGGGAAATAATCCGACTGCCTATTTTGTCTAAAATGGACTGATCCGTAACATCGGGAAAGAGAATAGCAAATTCATCACCTCCCAATCGCGCGACACAATCGGAATCACGTGTCTCATCAAGCATAATACGTGAAACAGTCTGCAAAACGTGGTCACCTGCGGCGTGGCCCAACGTATCATTAACTGCTTTAAAAAAATCGAGATCAATTTGCATCAAAGCAAAAGAGCGTCCCGCTGTGATCTGCCTGTTCATTATAAAGTCAAAGGCCCGGCGGTTCTTCAAACCAGTTAAAGTGTCTGTAAACGCTTGCTCCTCGGCAACGATCATGGCCCCCTGCAACCGGTGATTTAACTTGCGTGACGCTTCCATTGCAGCTGATTTGGCTTCGACCAGATACAGCATCTCGATCGTAAGATCCGTAGGCGCAAAATCTGTGTTGCTCAATGAAAATTCACGTACGGCATCCACCACCGATATGCCAAAAGATAGGTTTACAATCAGCTGCCCCGCGTCTGGCCCCGGAACAAGCACACCCTTCAGCTTGGTCATAGGCTGTTCGCGCAATTGCAAATGCAGCTTCGGGCTTTCGAGCTTATGTAACTCTTTCGCAGTACTTATGGATCTGGGACGTTTTAGGGCGAATACTTCTAGGAAACGTTGACCGATCCAATCCCCTTCTGAGCGAATTTTATAAAGTGTTGGACCCACATGAACGATGTGTCCAGTTTGATTAAGCACAAGATGCATCGGACACAGCACATCCAGAATGTCAGTCATGCGTTTTGGCTCAAAGGGTGGGACACCCGCAACATCTGCTTCAGACTTCATACTTCAGCCCCCAAATCAAATGTCCGTCCTTGGGCAAACTCAGTGACCACCAATGAAATTGAAATCGTTTCAGCCCCTTGAGAGCTCCCATGATGCTCTAGAATTGCGAGCGTCCCATAGTCATCCGCCATGGTCCGCAAAACGCCCATGAACACATGACCTGCACCTTTAATTGGGCTTTTACATGTCAGCGAAAACTGCGTTGCAGCTTGATCGCGTACTTCCAACATTGGAAGCTCTAGATCGGGTACAGCCAAACGTGCACGGTCCGCCAGTTCATCTAATGAATGTAGAAATTCAACAAAAGTAACGCCGCCAAATCGCAGCAACCGCCGAAGCGATTCCGTATTGGGGTGCGACACCAAATAGGTCCCCAAATCTTCCATCAATTCAAACCTTGGGCGTTCGAGCGCAAGGCTTGCTGCATCCAAAACCTTATCCGTCAGCTCATCCTCATAGGTGAGCATCGATTCAAAATCTGAAAAGCCAAGATCGGCCAGACGTACACAGTCTTCCCATTTATCAGTGCCGTACCCATCGATCACAAAACACTGTATCGCGCGATTTGTCAGTCCGTGCATTGTTCCCTCAACTCGTTAAACGAGGTCACAATGGCGCGCTAACTCTTAAGATTCCCCCAATGAAGCCTCGATTTCGAGAACCCGCACAAGAGTTTTCCTGAGAAATAAAGCTTAAATCAATAACATTAAACGTATCAGCGAGTGGGTGCTAAGAGGCCGCCAACCACCCCAGGATATGACCAATATCGGGCAGTACGACGTCAGCATGCGCCGCAAGAACCTCTTTGGGGGCCATGCCTGTAAGCACCCCAATACAGTACATGCCAGCCGCCTTACCGGCCAATAAATCATGCGTGCTATCGCCGACCATTGCCACGCGGCTCGGGTCACATCCAGTTTGTGCGCAAAACGCTTTTAGCTGTCCAGGCGCAGGTTTGCCGCCATATCCACTATCGAAGCCTGCAACAAAATCAAACAGATCAACCACACCAGCACTTTTAAGATGCGCAAGTGCTGGGGCCTCAGAGTCATTTGTGGCAACGCCTAATTTAAGTCCCTGCGCTCGCAACCCAGACAGAAATGCTGCCAATGGAACGGCTTCAACCTGAGGGGCCATTGTCGCCTCCTCATTTATCATTGTCACAATAGTCTCGACGCTCTGCTCGGGAAAATGTGGGACCAGAGCCTGTGCGATTTCACTTGGCGTTCCCGCGATGGCCACACTGTTTTGTTCAAAGCTGCGCGACATTAGATCAAATCCGATGTCGTGCCCGATGACAGCCGCACGATCACGATCGCCGTTTGCAATACGCAACAAAAACGCTTGCGCCCATGCCTCCCATGTTGCCGAAAACTCAAACAACGTGCCATCTTTATCAAAGATCAAACCTTGTAAATCGATCATGTCCAATTCACCTGCTCACCACCGGGCAATGCATAGCGCGCCTGCATAAGCCACTCATAAGGCACTGAAATACTGTCACAAAAAGAAATAACCCATGCATCGTCCATCATCAAAAAATCTAGCAATGCACCTAGAAACGCCGGATCAGTTGCGCCGCTGCGCACATCTGCCTCACTGGCTCCGGTTGACCCTAAAAAGACAGGAAGCAACTCCTCGTTCGCGGCCAACCAGCCCAAAGCTTGCAGGCCCACTGTCTCAGCGGATTCTTGCGACATTGTCATCGATGGCTCCTCTTTCAACAAAATAGAAACGCTTTATTAACTAAAACCGACAAAAACCTAACAAGGACCTGAATACAAGACGCGAACGCAATGCATGTTTATTAGTGATTAAGAAAGGGCACCTATGCATGGTAGAATTCTAATCGTAGACCCTATTGCGACCAACCGGATCGTGCTTAAGGTTAAGCTCTCGACTGCATATTACGACGTGATTCAAGCCTCTTCCATCGTTGAGGCCATAGCGGTCATAGAACAAGCCCCCCCCGACGTGGTGATCACATCTGGCCAACTCGAAGACGGGACCGCTGGGGACCTTGCGCAAAAGCTGCGCGCTCACCCCAAAACAAATGATGTCCCGATCATAGCGATTGAAACCTGCCAAAATGGTGGAAATAGATTAGACTTCCTTGCGTCCGGCGTTGATGCAATCTTGGGCAAACCATTGAATGATACGTTACTGTTGGCGCGTGTCCGCAGTCTGGTGCGCGCACACGCCGCAGACTCGGAATGGCGCCTTCATGAAGACACATCGCGCGCTCTTGGCTTTGCCGAACAACAATCAACATTTGTTCCCAACGCCACCGCCTTATTTGTCGGCGCAGATCAAAAGATGCTGACCTCGTGGATGTATAAAATCAAAGAAAACGTCACAGCCAAGACTTCGATCGCAGCCGTGGATGATGCCCTCGATCATTTGGATGGGCCAATCCACAACAAACAAGCCTGCGCACCCGATGTATTTATTCTAGCAATGGATCGCTCAGATCCGCAAAAATTTCTACACTTGCTGGCCACGTTAAAATCCCATTTCAGCACCCGTCATAGCAAAATTCTAGTTCTACAAACCCACCCGGATCAAAGCCTTGGTGCCCAAGCATTAGATATGGGGGCAAACGATCTGATTTTGGGTGATATCGACCCCGACGAACTGACGTTACGGATCAACGCGCTCATCGAACGCAAGCACGTTGGGGACCAGATGCGCGCAAACGTTCGCAACGGTTTGGAAGCAGCCATTTACGACCCACTCACGGGGCTGCACAACCGTCGATATGCAATGCCGCACCTTGAACGGATCGCCAAACACGCTGTTGAAACCGAAAAGCCGTTTGCGATCATGATCGCTGACATGGATCACTTCAAACAAATCAACGACTCGTTTGGTCATGCCGCTGGCGATGCTGTCCTTGTGGAACTGGCAAAACGGTTGCGCCAGAATCTAAGGGCCGTAGATTTGATTGCACGTATCGGCGGCGAGGAATTTATGATCGTCCTCCCTGGCGCACCGCTCGCCAAAGCCCGCAATGCGGCCCGTAGGCTTGTAAAATTGATTGGTGAGACGCCGTTTGAAATCTCAGCAGGTCGAAAACCAATCACCGCTACAATTTCCGTAGGGCTTGCCATTGGGGGCACGACGCAGAGCACCCGCAAGACCGCCCATCAGCTCATCGATGAAGCCGACAAGGCGTTGTATCGGTCCAAACTCGAAGGGCGCAACTGCGTCACGCTAAGCAGACCAGCCGCCTAACAGCAATTTTATCACTCAAACCCGCTCGCAAACCTCAAGGCTTGCGCTTGTTGGCCCCGCGTCGCTGCACGATTTCCTCGACAGCATCCGCATAATCGCGGCGTTCCTGCAGCCCCATCTCCTCGATCAGGTTCAACCAATGCATCTGTGCCGCTTTTTGGATACTCACGGTCGCTTGGGTTTGCTTAGACAAGGCAGCTTTCACCGCCTCACGATCAAACACTTCGGACCGCAAAATATCGGTCACCTCACCGTATAAAGCGCGCCGCCCAGCGCGTGACCCATCTTCACCAGCAAGTGGGCGAGAGGCCGCAAAAATCGCACGGCGATCCTCGGATGGCAAAGCCTGAATATACGGGCGGGCATAGTTCGCACCCCCGCCACCGCCATGGCGTGGGG
>JALZUL010000053.1 GCA_023301665.1 Ascidiaceihabitans sp. | reverse complement strand
CTGGTCTTGGCATCGCCTATTTGCCTAGTTTCTTATACGCTGACGCAATGCGCCAAGGTTTGATTGAGGATGCAATGCCTGATCTGCCCCAAGAAACCCAAGGCATTTATGCCGTCTACCCGCCCGGTCGTTTCACGCAACCGAAGGTACGCGCATTCATCGATTTCCTAGCCCACGCCTTTGCAGAAAAAGGCCCTTCGGACTGGTAAAATTTTTCCAACCTCCCCTCGGAAAACAACTAAAGCTTCGGTGCTGATCGCATCGGAGCCTTTTTCGTTTTGGAACCGTTCAAATCCGTTTTTTGGTGATCAGTTCAGTGGTAATACCACTGCTTCAACCCGCCGATTGGCTGTCCGCCCTGCGCGATTAAGGTTGGACATGATTGGAGACAAATATCCATTCCCCTCTGCAGCCACCCGATCAGCATCTAAGCCATAGGCATCCAAAAGGCGCCGACGAACAGATGCAGCACGCTGTTTGGAAAGTTGGATATTAAAATCCAAGGCCCCAACACTGTCGGTATGACCGACCAATACAAGCCGGATATCGTCGCGCGATGCAAAGAACGCCGCGAGTTCCTGCAAGATAGGAAATGGACCCTCTCCTAAATCGGATGTTCCTGTCGCGAAATCCAGACCGTCTAGGACTGCGGATCCTCTCCCAAGCAACCCCGCTTCGAGAGACGTCGATCCACTTGAAGGAGCTGGCAAAACAATTTCAGCCGTTGGCGTTGCCGCCTGCGTGGCAACCGTTAATCTAGTGCCGTCACTCTGACCGGCTTGAATGATCTGCACGTAAGCGTCCATTTCTGATGTGCTGATCAACAGACTTATACCGCTTGAAGGCGCATCTGTTTCACCTTTTAGAGCCGTGAGAACACGAAAGGACCGAATATTCACAAACATATCGGGTGCCGGTAAAACTTCGGTCCCAAAACGAAAATCAAACCCACCACAGGTGGTCTGATCACAATCCAAAACTGTCGTGTACCCTTCGGCACTCAATTGCTCTCGTAAGGGTGCTAAAATTTGCAAAGGTGTCACACTTGGTGAATTGATCCGCCAAGCCGATCGACTGACACGCCCCTCGATTGTGAGTGTCTGCATAGCGCCATCACGGAAGGGACCCACTGGTGCTACATAGCTGTCCAACTGCGTGTCGGTTTGCACAGTATTACGCGCATTCGACGGAAGATCGAGCTCAAGCGCGGCTCCACCACCAGCGGACAACAACAAGGCTGCCAAAAATGAAAAAGTATGACGTTTCATCTGTATTGGCTGTGATATTCATCATTGGGGCGCATATCGATCCCGCTTGCGATCCGGTTGGTCATATTGAAAAATCCAGCAACCGAGGCAATGTCGAAAATATCTCGATCCGTGAAACCAACATCTCGCAACGACTGACGATCACCTTCGCTGGTTTTAGAACTTGAGACGGTCAACTGTTCTGCGAACTGCAACATCGCTGCTGTCTTTGCATCCAAATCAGCCGCTCGCCAATTCATCACCAACAACTCGCCTAATTTCGGGTCACCCGACAATTGCCGAACAGCTGCCCCATGTGCAGTCAAACAATAAAAGCACTTGTTAATTGAACTCACAACCACCGCAATCATTTCACGTTCAAGCTTTGATAAGCCACTTTCCGCAAGCATCACGTCATTGTACATCGCCGTAAACGCGTTCAGTTTTTCGATATCAAAAGCGTACGATTGCAGAACATTTGGGATCATACCCAATTTTTCTTGGCAAATATCAAAATACTTTTGCGTGGCTTCTGGCAATGGATCAACCATTGGAAGGTCTAAAGCGTTAGGTCGCGATTGATCTGTCATTTTAACCCTCTAATTTCTGTCTGTAATGATAGTGACCGCGTACACGAAAGCCGAGCGATTTATACAAGCCATTTGCCGCCGTATTGGCCGTTGTGCATAAAACCGCCAATTCATCAGCACCTTGTTTTTGAGCCCAGAGTGCCGCTTGGCGCATCATCCAAACGCCTACGCCCTGTCGGCGCTGATGCGCTAAAATTTCGACGGCATGTACCATGCAAACACCGTCGCTGATCGCGGCAAATGCAGCCCCTGCAGGCTTTTCGTTCCACCGTGAAAAGATCGCTGTCTTTTGTTCAGCCCGTTCCATAACGTTAAGCCGAGCTGGTCCAATGCCACCTTTGCCCCAAATCTCAGCCATGATGGCAAGGGGTTCCCACACGCAAAAGGTTGTGACAGGAGGGATCGGTATCTGGGTCATCTCTTTAACCGGAATCGAATACATCACCACCGGGTCAACAACTGCATAGCCTTGCTCAGCCAACAGATTGTCCAACGCATCATCACCTTCGCGGATCATAAACAAGGCGGATTGCCCCATCTTGCTCATTTCTGCCTCAGCTTGTGCTAGATCTTTGAGTTCAAAAGCACGATTGGCTGTCGCTGCTGAAACACGTTTGCCGCCACCTTGCCCCTCTCGCAGTGTCCATGCGCCCAATTGATGCGAAGCCGCTGCCGGCCATGTAGCGTCACATACATCGTAAAGTTTTTGTACGGTTACATTCATTCAGGGAATTCTATCGCCAATTTGGACAAAGCCGCATCAACCATTGCCTTGTCCGTTCCACGGATCACAATATTTGACCCGAACTTTCCGTTCTTCTGAAATGGGTAACTTCCGATACTCAGATCTGGATGTTCTTGCGCCAATGCGCCCAACGGTCCTGCGATATCACCCTCACCACGATTAATTCTATAGGTTTCACTCACCAAAGGTGCGCCGCCCGTTAAAGTCGGCAAAATCGTCGCAACCATCGCTTGGAAAACCGCAGGGACTCCTGCCATCACATGGACATTGCCAAGGGTGAACCCCGGAGCCACAGACACAGGGTTATCGATCAGCGCCGCCCCATCAGGAATTCGTGCCATGCGCAAGCGCGCCTCATTGATCTGCGTACCTTGGCGTTCGTAATGCGCCTCCAACAAGGCCCGCGCATCATCGCGTACATCAATAGACACACCAAAGGCGGCTGCGATGCAATCCGCTGTAATATCGTCATGCGTTGGGCCAATTCCGCCTGACGTAAAGACGGTTTCGTATGTCTTTGATAGCGCCTTAACTGCATCAACGATTGCGTCAGGGTCATCGCTCACAACACGTACTTCGCGCAGATCAATGCCTGCATCGGTCAGCTGCCCAGAAAGGTAATGCATATTTGCATCCCGCGTCCGCCCCGATAGGATTTCATCACCGATAACAAGCATCGCAGCGGTTGGGTTGGGCATATCAGCCTCCTTGAGGGTCAGTTGCTTCAAGTATAGTGCTGAGGGCATGCGCTTTCAAACTGATCTTATTCCCGCCCGCCTTATTCGCCGCTACAAACGCTTCCTTGCGGATTGCCAACTTGAAGACGGTCGCGAGGTTATTGCCCATTGCGCCAACCCCGGCTCGATGATGGGGTTGGCAGATGAGGGCATCAAAATCTGGCTTGAACCCAACGACGATCCTAAGAAAAAGCTAAAATACGGCTGGCGATTGATTGAACATGAGAACGGCCATTTCACTGGCGTCGACACGTCAGTGCCAAACCGCGCCTTGCGCGTGACCCTTGAGAACCGCGAAATTCAAGAGCTGTCAGGCTATCATACCGTCAAACCCGAAGTGAAATACGGAGAAAAATCGCGGATCGATTTCCTCCTTACCCAAGAGGGTTTGCCAGATTGTTATGTCGAGGTGAAATCAGTCACCCTTAGCCGCACAAACGGACAAGCTGAATTCCCTGACAGTGTGACCAAACGCGGCGCAAAACATTTAGAAGAGCTCTCGAACATGGTGGCGCAAGGACATCGCGCCGTGATGCTTTACCTGGTGCAACGCACCGATTGCAGTACTTTTTCTTTAGCGGATGACATCGATCCCACGTATCATCAGGCGTATCTAGACGCGCGTGCGGCAGGGGTTGAAACCATCTGCCTGTCCACTCAAATTTCCCCCCAAGAGATCACGATAGCAGATCCCATAAAAATCGACATCTAGCCCCTCTGGTCACTGCGCCTCACAGAGTCTAAATACCGTAGCAACAAATGCCACAAATGATGGAGCTTTCCCATTGAACAAAACTAACCGCGGCCGACAAACCAAAGACGGCATTCGAATTTATGATCCATCCGATTCCGCTGGCATGATGGCTGCTGGGGCTTTGGCCTCTCAAATTCTTGACGCGATGTCTGAGCATGTGTTCCCGGGTCAAACCACTGGCGCCATCGATAAGATCATCACGGACATGGTTGATGCCGCTGGTGCGAAATCAGCAACGATTGGTTACAAAGGGTACCAACATGCCTCGTGCATTTCGGTAAACCACGTGGTCTGCCATGGCATTCCTGGTGATAAAAAGCTCAAAGATGGCGATATCTTGAACATCGATGTGACGGTGATCGTTGATGGATGGTTCGGTGACACATCGCGGATGTATGTTGCAGGCAAGCTTTCCCGAAAGGCCGAGCGCTTGATCCAAGTGACCCACGATTCACTCATGCGCGGGATCGAAGCTGTCAAACCGGGTAACACTTTCGGCGATATTGGCCATGCGATCCAATCGTTTGTGGAAAGCCATCGCATGTCCGTCGTACGCGATTTCTGCGGTCACGGGCTTGGGCGCGTTTTTCACGCGCCACCCAATGTCGTACACTATGGTCGCCCCGGTACTGGCGCGGTTCTAGAACCCGGAATGTTCTTTACCATTGAACCAATGGTAAACCTTGGTCGCGCAGAAACGAAAACCTTGGCAGATGACTGGACTGCGGTCACCCGAGATAAATCACTGTCTGCGCAATTTGAGCACTCTATCGGCGTGACCGAAGACGGGTTCGAAATTTTCACCCTGTCTGTAGCGGACAAGTATCACCCGACCTATTAAATTTCAGGGCTCCGTCCTGTGTATTCCAACACGGTCACATGGGTGTCGCCATACTTGCGGTGATCATCCAGTATAAAACCGAGCGGAGGCTGCATTGGCGCAGCCTCCTCCCACACGATCGTGGCACCCTGTGCAAGCCAACCACCTTTTTGTGCCGCCATCAGAGCTTTCTGCCCCATATCGCGCCCATAGGGCGGGTCAAGGAACACCAAATCAAACGGTGTTCCTGCCCAAGCGCTCAATTTAGTCGCATCTTGACGCTGCACATGCACCAAATCTTTGGCGCGCAATTTAGCTAGATTTTCTGCAATCAACTTTTGCGCAACACGACCGTTTTCTACCAAAACCGCATCACTTGCGCCCCGTGACAAGGCCTCAAACGCTAAGGCTCCGGTCCCTGCAAAAAGGTCTAGAACCCGTGCGTCATCGATCACACCAAGGTGGGTCAACATCGAAAACAAGCTTTCTCGCACCCGATCGGACGTCGGCCGCAACTGTGCGCCAGCATCCCCCTTGCCCAACGCGGCAAGCGCGGTTCCGCGCCACGTGCCAGCTATGATCCTCATGCTTTCAACAATGCCTTCATATCCGTTTCGGGATCTGCGATGGCCTCAGGTGCAGGGGATTTCCCCGCCTCGATCAAACGCTTGCCAATCATGTAGCCACGCGGATCATTTGCGGCGTCCACCGCCAGCAGAGTAGCTCCAGCATAATACCAAAACGAAACCGCATCCCCCGTTTTGCGTGTCACAACACGATCATACCCAGTGTTAAGCCCGGCAATTTGCAGCTTAACGTCGTATTGATCCGACCAGAACCATGGCTTTGCGACATATTCCTTGTCTGCACCCATAATGTTTTCGGCGATGACCTCGGCTTGATCGATGGCATTCGGAACGCTTTCAAGGCGAATGCGCGTGTCACGATAAGGGAAAGATGCACAATCACCTGCCGACCATATGTGTGGATCAGAACTGCGCCCAAAGGCATCAACCTTAATCCCATTCTCTAAAACCAACCCAGCCGCTTCCGCGAGCGTGGATGTGGGCGTTACACCTACGCCAACAATCACAAAATCCGCATCCAATTCGGTACCGTCGGTCAATTTTGCACCCGTTACTGTATCTTCACCGATCAAGTGATCTAGGCCAACACCCTCAAGAACATCGACACCGTGTTTTATATGCAGCTCCCGAAAGAAATCACTGGTTTCTGGCGCCGCCACGCGTTGCAAAATGCGATCAGCCATTTCAACCAATGTGACCTTCAAACCCAGCTTGGCGGCAACCGATGCTGCTTCAAGCCCGATGTACCCGCCACCGACAATCAGTACCTTTGCCCCCTCAACAAAACGAGAGGCCATTGCATCCACATCGGCCAAGTCACGCACCACAAACACACCACCCAAAGCACCACCAATACTGGCCGGTAAACGGTTTGGCGATGAGCCTGTCGTCAGCACTAAATCATCATAACTTAGCTCATCACCCGAGACCGTGATCGTTTTATCTGCTGGGTTGATCGCCTCCACAGATGTACCCATCCGCAGATCAATGTTGTTCTCGGCGTAGAAGGTCTCAGGGCGCAGGAACAAACGCTCTAGGCTCATATCACCCAAAAGATACGCTTTGGACAAAGGTGGGCGTTGATAGGGTGGTACAGGCTCTTGACCGATCAAGGTGATCTGCCCTTCAAATCCGCCATTGCGCAACTTTGCCACGCAAGATGATCCAGCTTGGCCAGCCCCGACCACAATCACATGTCCCATAAACTTACTCCTAGATACGTCTTTCGCGATTTCGCTGGCCACTTCGGTTGTAAAACCTATATCCACAAATACGAGAGACGCAATTCCCAAGAAAGGTTCTACCCATGGCGATTAAGCAAGGCGACACACTCCCCGACACAACTTTGGTTGAAATGACAGCTGACGGGCCTGCGCCAGTCAATCTGGCAGATAAAACCAAAGACCGCAAAGTTGTGATCTTTGCTGTTCCTGGTGCCTTTACACCAACGTGCCACTCTGCTCACGTGCCAAGCTTTATCCGCACCAAAGCTCAATTTGATGCCAAAGGCGTCGACGAAATCATCTGCGTTTCCGTAAATGACCCTTTCGTGATGAAAGCTTGGGGTGAAGCAACTGGCGCAACAGAAGCCGGTATCACCATGCTAGGTGACGCAGAAAGCGCGTTTACAACAGGCATCGGCATGGAATTTAGCGCGCCACCTGCGGGCCTTTTGGCACGGTCCAAACGGTATGCGATGGTTGTCGAAAATGGCGTTGTCACCCTTTTGCAAGAAGAAGAATCACCGGGTGTTTGCGAGGTTTCTGGAGGCGAAGGCTTACTTGCCTCCATGTAATTGGTGCAATTGAGCGCCAAATCAAAATATCTTAAAAGGTCCCTATCTCGGGGGCCTTTTTCTTTTGGATCAAGCTCTATTCTTGTTCCTGAACATTTGGATTTTTGAACGGTCCGTAATCCGTGAGGATTTCTATCTCTTCTTCTACCGCTTCACGTTCGGCCTTGAGATAAGAACCAATAGCATCAGCAAACCCAGCATCCGCCACCCAATGCAGACTGTGCGTTTGGGTCGGCAAATATCCTCGCGCAAGCTTATGTTGGCCTTGTGCACCAGCCTCAACCCGCGCCAACCCATCACCGATTGCGATATCGATCGCCTGATAATAGCACAGTTCAAAGTGCAAGCAGGCGTGATGCTCAACGCAGCCCCAATAACGGCCAAAAAGCGTTTCACGGCCGACAAAGTTCAAAGCGCCCGCGATCCATTCACCATCGCGACGCGCTAGAACCAACGCTAAATCATGCCGCAGAGTTTCTTGTGCGATCCGAAAAAACTGCCGCGTCAAATACGGCGTACCCCATTTGCGCGCGCCTGTGTCTTGGTAAAACTCCCAAAAGGCGTCCCAATGTTCAGGCTCAATCTGATCCCCACGCAGGGTTACAATTTCCCCACCAAACCCTTGTGCCTGCGCGCGCTCTTTACGGATATTCTTGCGCTTTCTCGAACTTAGATCAGCCAAGAAACCGTCGAAATCCTCATACCCCTTGTTCAGCCAATGGAACTGCTGTGTGGCACGAGACATAAGCCCAAGTTGTTCGCCCAGTGCCGCCTCATCAGCGGTGCAAAACGTAGCATGAACGCTAGACACATTATTGTTGGACGCCAGCTGAATGGCCCCTTGAACCAGAGTTGAAAATCCTGTCTCGGCAAAATCTGGATGAACTAGAAACCTACGCCCTGTAGCCGGCGTATGTGGGACCGCGATCTGAAGTTTAGGGTAATACCGCCCCCCTGCGTTTTCATACGCATGCGCCCAGTTGTGATCGAAAATATACTCACCTTGCGAGTGAGATTTCACATAGAGAGGTGCGACGCTAATCACGCGATCTTCGACTTTCGCAACCAAATATTGGGGCTGCCAACCCGTTCCCGAACCGACCGATCCGCTTTCTTCAAGCGCGCTCAAGAACCGGTAGGTTGTGAAAGGATCGTTAGGCCGCCCACCATCAGTCGCCTCAGGGCACGCGCAGGCATCCCAATCATCCTGACCTATTTCAGCGAT
This sequence comes from Ascidiaceihabitans sp., assembly GCA_023301665.1. Classification (GTDB taxonomy): domain Bacteria; phylum Pseudomonadota; class Alphaproteobacteria; order Rhodobacterales; family Rhodobacteraceae; genus Ascidiaceihabitans. The sequence goes on along the minus strand of JALZUL010000053.1, from coordinate 2,096 downwards.
CCTCGCGATGACGCTAATTTCAACTTCGTGTTGGCTCATCACGATCCTTTGTCGTTCATACTTAAAACAACTTGTGGCTTAACTTTGTGGTTTCAAGCTCTTGCTCAGGCCAGATATTGTTCAAAGGTAATGTTTTGTGCAACTTTACGTGCAAGGGCTTCTTGCTCGGCAGATTTAACGGTCCAACATAGAATATCTACGCCGCCCTCTTTCAATTCCGCCACCCTTGGCCGTTCCAAATCCGCCACCTCGTGGCTGATAAAACTTGCCTCAACTCTGTCAAAATCGGGAATGCTGCGTAGCCTGTCACAAACATCACGACCGAAAGGCCAGTCCGCATACGCGTAAGAACTGGTGACAATCCCACGCGCTACTTTGGGCGCAAACTCTGCCATTCGCGCCACACTATTTGGATTAAAAGACATTACAGCGACAGGTCCATCATAGTTGGACAAAAGGGTCGCTGCTGCCTTTTCAAGTGGACCAACATTGCTCCCCATAGCGCCATCTTGATCTTTGAGCTCAACCAACAACGGCACTTGCCCTGAAACAAGATCCAAAACCTCGGCTAATGTGGGAATCCCTTCATCCCCGCCTGTGAGGGAGATCGAGGATAAGTCCTGCGCAACTTGCATCGCAACAGGGCCCTTTTTGTTCGTCAGTCTATCCAACGTATAGTCATGAAAGACCATGGGGTGTTGATCCGCACTTAACTGCAGATCTATTTCGACCCCATACCCCTTTTCGATTGCCGCGCGGATTGCCGCGCGGCTGTTCTCGGGGCGCCCATCTGACACATCATGCAGACCACGATGCGTCAGAGGCTTAGTTAAGAAATCGGGATGCAGACGTGGGATCATTGGATTTGAAAGGTGCCTTCAATTTCAACAGCAACACCCAATGGCAAGGATGCTGCAGATACGGCGGCACGTGCGTGACGACCTGCGTCCCCAAAGACTTCTACCATGAAATCGGAAGCCCCGTTTATAACTTTGGGTTGATCCGTGAAATCACCGGTGGAGTTCACAAAGCCACCCAATTTCACGACTTTTACCAGACGATCTAAATCGCCACCACAGGCTGCTTTCAATTGAGCGATAAGATGCATCGCGCAAGCTTTTGCGGCGTTTGCACCAGCCTCAACATCCATGTTCTCGCCCAGTTTACCAAGGATCAGGCCATCTGGACCATTGGAAATCTGACCAGAGATGTACACCAGATCGCCGACCTGAACGTACGGTACGTAGTTTCCAGCGGGTGCGCTTGCTTCGGGAAGGGTGATACCAAGAGTGTTCAGGCGGTCTTCAATGCTCATGTGCGCGATCCTTATCGGCTAAGTGATTTTCTCAAAAGCTACCCTCGTAATTATAAAACCTAAAGGGGTTTATGACTCTCTGAAGGCCCGATTGAAATAATCGGCCATTGGTTTGATCAAATACGAAATAGGTGTCCGGTCCTGCGTTCGAATAAACGCTTCAACAGGCATACCTGGAATAAGCGTGTCGCCGTCATTCAATTTTGCGACTTCTCCCTGATTCAGAGTTATCTCGGCGCGGTAATAAGTCAGGCCGTTTCCTTCATCTTCAAATGCATCCGCAGAAATCAATGTCACCTGTCCAACCAACTCAGGTGTTGTACGTTGGTCGAGCGCCGAGAACCGCAGATTCACCTCTTGTCCAATAACAATTTTGTCGATGTGAAGCGGGTCAATGTTCGCCACAATCAAAAGAGGGCGGTCTTGTGGAATAAGATACAAGACCGGATCCGCAGCCCGCACGACCGAACGCATTGTCTGCACTCGCATCCCATAAACGACACCGGATACCGGTGCCCGAATGTCCAGTTGCTCCATTTCCATTTTCATTGCGCCGCTTTGTTCTATCAGCTCAAGCTCACGAGATCGCAGATCACGAAGCCGAGTAATCGCTTCCTCACGACGGGAGGTCCCCAACTTGAGAACCTCTAAGTCAATCTCAGTGATGCGGCCCTCTGCTTGCGCCTTGCCCGCCGCCAACTCGCCCAATTGACCATATAGACTTGCAGATTGGCGCTGCAGCGCAAGGACTGTTCCTGCTTGGGCCAATCCCCGTTCCAGC
>JALZUL010000052.1 GCA_023301665.1 Ascidiaceihabitans sp. | reverse complement strand
GATTTCCGCGAAGATGTTGTGGCACGCCGCACCGCGTTTAATCTGCGCAAAGCCCGTGAACGCAGCCATGTATTATGTGGTTTGGCTGTTGCTGTAACCAACATCGATGAAATCGTTGCTACTATCCGCTCTTCTGCTGATGCTCCTGAGGCGCGCGAAAAGCTAATGACACGCCGCTGGCCAGCTGAAGACATTCTGCCCTACATCGCCTTGATCGATGATCCGACCCATACGGCGAATGAAGATGGCACTTATAACCTTTCAGAGGTTCAGGCCCGCGCTATCTTGGAACTACGTCTACAACGCCTGACGCAGATCGGCGTTAAAGAAGTCACCGACGAGCTGGAAGAGCTGGCGGCGAAAATCAAGGAATACCTTGAAATTCTGGGCAGCCGTGAACGTATTCTTAGCATCATCTCAGATGAGCTTATCGAGATCCGCGACCAATTCGCCGTACCACGCCGCACCGAGATCGTAGATTGGTCTGGCGACATGGAAGACGAAGACCTGATCGAGAAAGAGGACATGGTCGTCACCGTGACCTCGGGTGGCTACATCAAACGGACACCATTGATCGATTTCCGTGCTCAAAAGCGTGGTGGTAAAGGTGTCGCAGGCATGCAGACCAAAGAAGAGGACGTGATTACCACCCTCTTCGTGGCCAACACGCACACGCAACTGTTGTTCTTTACGACAGATGGTATGGTTTACAAGCTCAAGACTTGGCGCTTACCCCAGGGTGGTCGTACGTCCAAAGGCAAAGCGATTGTAAATATCTTGCCGATCCCAACTGGTGTTTCTATTGCGGCCATCATGCCGGTTGATCGCGATGAAAAGGATTGGGACGACTTGCAGGTGGTCTTTGCCACCTCGGCAGGGACAGTGCGTCGCAACAAGCTGTCTGATTTCACCAATGTGAAATCCAACGGCAAGATCGCAATGAAGTTCGAGGAAGATCACGCAGACACCACGTTGATCAACGCCCGCATCGCGTCTCACGATGATGATGTAATGCTGATCACCAACTCTGGTCGTGCGATCCGCTTCCCTGCGACAGATGTACGTGTCTTTAACAGCCGCGCCTCTGTTGGTGTCCGCGGGATCAAGTTGAAAGCTGACGAAACAGTTGTTTCGATGTCGATCATCCGCCACTTTGACGCGACATCTGAAGAACGCACCGCATACCTTAAAATGCGCCGTGCGATGGCTGGGATTGCGGATGAGGCTGAGGGCGATGAGGATGAAGCACCAGCTGATCCAAACTTCTCAACGGAACGCTATGCCGAAATGTCGGCGGCTGAGAACCTGATCCTAACGATCTCGGCTCTAGGGTCTGGAAAATTGTCGTCCAGCCATGATTACCCCGTTCGCGGACGTGGTGGCATGGGTGTGACTGCGATGGACAAAGCGATGCGTGGCGGTGAAATCGTCGCGTCCTTCCCAGTCGAAATGGACGACCAGATCATGTTGGCCACGTCCAAAGGCCAATCTATCCGCGTACCAGTTAAAGGTATCAGCTTCCGATCACGCAGTGCTGGGGGTGTTAAAGTCTTCAACACCGGTAAGAACGAAGAAGTTGTCAGCGTCGCGTGGATTGCGGATCAAAGCGACGAAGATGGCGAAAATATCGACGGCAGTGCCGAAGAATAAACTTCCCCAAAATTAAAGAAAATCTGCGCGCCTAAAAAGGGCGCGCTTTTTTTTGCTGCTCTAGGATTCGGCTCGACAAGCCAATTCAACGGAATATTCCCTCAAAGACATCTATCCACCTATCCAAAAGGGTAACCCCTACAGACTTTTTAGAAGTTCGGTACCCTTTGGTTCGCTAACATCGGTTTTCGCAAGCCTGTAATTTAATTTTTGCAAGGAATTTAACATTGAGCGCAACACATGGATCAATCTAAGATGGAAGAAAATCCCGACTTTCGGTATTTATTTGATCATGGTTATGTCCGAAAAACCGATAGCTAGGACTAAAAAGAAGTGAAAAATTGGGACGACCTTAGATTCTGCCTGGCACTAGAGCGTTTTTCGACGATGACGGCAGCAGCAGAGCACCTTGGAACCAATACAGCAACGGTATCCAGACGTATCGAAAAGATAACCGAAGAGCTTGGTCAGCCTCTTTTCATCAAACATGGTCAAACTTGGAAACCAACCACCATCGCGGCACGTCTGATCGCGATTGCCGCACAGACTGAAGTCTTTTTATCAAACGCCGTAGCCGAGGAGCTGGCGTCAGAAGCCCACACTAAAATTCGGATAAATGCACCGACACGCATTCTGCAATCTTACTTGGCCCCAATCGTAGGCGACATCACCAAAGATCTGAAAGCTGTTACCCTCATCATATCGATGTACCCCGCAAGCCTCGCTTTCGGAGAAACCGACATCGTGTTGTGTACAAAGAAACCCGATGAAGGGCGTTTAATCCGCAAGAAACTAGGAATGATCGTTTGGCGCACCTATTGCGACGCACAGTTTAAAAACAACCTATTAGGTTGGGCGGATTTGATGGGGGAAAACAATGAAACACCTGGCCAAGACGACTTGGCAACATACTTCGATGCACCGCCGATGTTGTGTCTCGAAGGGCTTGGTTTGATGCGTACATGCATGCGTACAACACCAGTGGCATGTCGCCTACCCGAGCAGTTCGCCGCAAGGCAAACTGGCCTTGTTGAGCTCGATATAAGTACCCCGCAAGCATCAGAAATTTGGCTTAGCTATCATTATACCCGACGAACGGATCAAGTTCTGAGAGCAATTGTTGATAAGATATCCCAAATAAAACAGGATTTTAGCTAAGAAGCTTAGCACAAGGGCGGCGTTTTCGGAACTAAATGCCGCAAAGACGCAAACACTATTTTGTGTCAATCGGGCTCGCTTACACGCCCTAGGTCTGTATTTTGACCAACACACGATCCAACACCAAGAGAGCACAATCAAAATCACCACCCAACTCCTGAGAGGGCCCCATGTCAAACTTACATAAATCGATACTGACCATCCCAAGATGTTTCGCAGGCTTAGGCTTGTTGGGAATCTCAATTTTCAAACTTTACGCCATACTGAACTCAGGCATCTATTTTGCTTCGATGTTATCACTGTGCATTACTGGCTATTTTGTCATGGATGCCGCGAATGTTTTCTTATTGTGGATGGCAGCTTTCGGCTTATTCCTTGGGGCCAGCACACGGGTTGTTGCCTTGTTTGCGCTTTTCCTCGTCGGCACTCAAATAGCAATTTGTTTCGCCCAATTGATGCATGACATGTTGATGGGAAACGCCCATATGAACCTGATCGCCTTTGACTTGATCTTTTTATCTACGCTCGTCGGTGCCTTGGTGATCTGTGTCACTAAAGGCGGAGGCCCCCTTGCCCTTTGGTCGCGCGGATGGCGCATACTCTCTATCGACTAGCGCCCCTACCCACGTTTCTCTCTCTCTCGATTATCATGGAACGACCCCCTACTCAGCACCAACTCAAAGAGAGGCCTCGGCCTCTCTTTTTTTGTTTAACCATTCGGCGTGCCCGATTAGAGCTTATAGATATCAGAGAACTTTTCTTTGAGATAAGAAATCAACGGTGCAGGTCCCGGCACTTGGCCGCTGGCTTTTTCGATCACTTCGCGTGGTTCGTAAAGCCCACCATGGGTCTGAACATTTTGACGCAACCAACGGGTTGCATCCTCGGTGTCACCGGTTGCCAGCTTATTGTCTAAATCAGGAAGCGCATCGCGCATCGCTTCATTCAGGCATCCTGCATAAACATTACCCAGTGAATAGGTTGGGAAGTACCCAAACAGACCAACAGGCCAGTGTACATCTTGTAAAACACCATTGCTTGGTTTGTCCACAGCATAGCCAAAGTCCGCTTCGAAACGATCGTTCCAAGCCGCTTCAAGATCACCAACTTGCAGGTCGCCGCTCATGAGGGCTTGTTCCAGATCAAAGCGCATCAAAACATGTAAATTATACTGCACCTCGTCGGCCTCAGTACGGATATATCCATCATTCACACGGTTCACAGCACCATAGAATGCTTCCGCATCTGCAACACCAAAGTCACCAAACGCCTCAACCATTTGTTGATAAAGCCAGCTGGTAAAGGCACGGCTGCGGCCAATCTGGTTCTCATAGATCCGGCTTTGGCTTTCGTGCACGCCCATCGAGACGCCGCCACCAAGCGGTGTGAGCAGGTAATCGGCGTTGATGTTTTGCTCATAACAAGCGTGGCCGACCTCGTGGATTGTTGAATAAAAACAATTGAATGGGTCGGTTGGATTGGTGCGGGTGGTGATCCGCACGTCTTGGCCGGACCCCGACGAGAACGGATGCACGGCCTTGTCGATGCGGCCACGATCAAGGTTATAGCCAAAGGCCTCGGCCAGTTTGGTCGAGAGCGCGAGCTTCAGCTCGGCAAACGGCATTTTTTCAAATTTACTAGCTTTCCCGCTCGACCGATCGCTTGCCTACGCAACAAAAAAAAATATTTCT
>JALZUL010000051.1 GCA_023301665.1 Ascidiaceihabitans sp. | reverse complement strand
CGAGGCTTGGGTTCACCACGAAACATAGGCATACTTGTTAACCAATTGGTATAGTTCCCTTTGTAATAAGGGATTGAGTGTGCCTATATCATATAGTTCCGCGCACAAGAATTAGGAAACTAGGATGCTTTGGCTAGCTGGATTGATGGGAATGATGGCCGTTGGTGCCGCGACATTTGTCGAAACTGGCACGCAAGATGGTTCTATTTCAGGCTCTGATGAAGATGACATTTTGTCAGGTACCGATGAAGCCGATTCTATTGAGGGCGGATCGGGAAATGATGAAATCGGCGGTTACGGCGGCGATGACACCATTGACGGTGGCACCGGTGACGATGATCTGCACGGCGCAGATGGGAATGACACGCTTTTGGGGTCAGACGGCGAAGATACCCTTCACGGCGAGGCCGGAAATGATGTCTTATTTGGCGGCGATGATGACGACACCCTTTTTGGCAACAATTTAAGTGACACCATGCATGGTGGCGACGGTGATGATGCGCTTCAGGGCTCTGCCGGCAATGATAGTTTGTCAGGTGACTTTGGTGCAGACGCCTTACAGGGCGGCTTGGACGATGACACCTTAACAGGCGGCCAAGGCGCAGATACCTTATTTGGCGGTTGGGGCAATGATCAGCTGAACGGGGTCGAAGACGATCCTGACGTTGAGGGCATCCAAGACACTGATGACGCTGATTATTTGAATGGTGGTGGCGGTGACGATCAAATTCTTGCTGGTCAAAACGACATCGTAACCGCTGGCGCTGGTGACGATACAATTATACTCGGCGACTGGGTCACCGAAGGCAATGCGGCCCAAATTACTGATTTCGACGCTGACGAAGATAGTATTCTTGTTGTGTGGGATGATGCTGCTGGGCAGGAGCCAGAAGTCGAATTACAGCTTCACCCCGAAGACCCTGACTTGATCCAAATTTTATTAAATGGAACCGCTATCGCTGATCTAGATTCAGCATCCGGGATTGAGCTAGAAGACATCGCTTTGATTGGCCAAAGCTTGGCGCAAACAGGGCTGATCGCTAACATATAAAGGGAAGTTCACAATTTCCCTTTGCCAAATATTTCAAAACTTACTATACGCGCCTGTCTGCTGTGGAATCATTCATAGCGGCACCTCCATGGGCCTGCACTGGACGACATCCCGGGCAGCGCCATCACACTAACCTTTTAAAGGAGACCCCGATGTCGATTACAGCTGAAGAAAAAGCACGCTTGATGAAAGAATTCGCCACAAAAGAAGGCGATACAGGTTCACCTGAAGTTCAAGTTGCAATCTTGTCCTCTCGCATCGCGACGCTGACAGAGCACTTTAAAACACACAAAAAAGACAACCACGGCCGTCGTGGTTTGCTTAAGATGGTTGCGACACGTCGTAAGCTGCTGGATTATGCCCGCGCTAAAGACGAAGCACGTTACCAAAAACTAATCGAACGTCTAGGCCTGCGCCGCTAAGCGCTTCCAAGACTGGAATTTGAAAACGCTCGTTGCTTGCAACGGGCGTTTTTTTTGTGGCTGCAAATAAGTTAACGGACAGATCGATGTGTGTTTGTCGCCTAAATGTACAAATCGGCCCCTCAAATTGTACATTTAAAGTAAGCTCGGGGCGCTTGAATCTGCCATCAATCAACAGAAATGTACAATTGAACCCCATAAATTGTACAAACAAGCCGTGAAATACCGCTTCTTACATTATTAACCTTTGGCCAACGTTAACCTTTTAGATCTTCCCTTAACTTTTGATTATTAACTTTAGCTGAGACAGAGTGCCAACTTGCATACATCTTTTCCCTCGCTAAACATGAGATCATTCGAGACAGAGGTGACCCATGAAAATTGCAATTTGCGGCTGCGGAATTGGTGGCCTCGCCACCGCAATATTGGCGCGTCGCGCGGGATTTGACGTAACCCTTTTTGATCAGTTTCTAGCACCAGAGCCTGTCGGATCAGGCCTTGTTATCCAACCTGTCGGCCTACGCGTTCTCGAACAGATAGGCGCAGCACAAGAGGCGCTGTCAAAAGGTGCCAAGGGTTATCGGATGATGGGGCACGAGGCTAAAAATGGCCGCACCGTTTTGGACGTATCCTATGGGCCGGTCGGCGGTGCAAATTTCGGATTGGGCATTCATCGTGCAAGCCTGTTTGACGCACTGCTCAACGTCGCAATCGCAGACCATATTGAGATCAAGAAAGAGCATCGCGTCAAATCCAGTCATACGAGTGAACAAGGGCGTTTTGTTTCTTTCGAAAATGGAACGTCATTGGGCCCCTACGACCTTGTGGTTGATACGACTGGTGCAAGATCACCGATCAGTTCTTTGGCTTCCAAACCCCTGCCATTTGGCGCGATTTGGGGGACAGTGAATTGGCCAGAAAATACGAAATTGCGGTATGATCAGCTTCAACAACGTTACAGACGTGCGTCAAACATGGTCGGGGTTTTGCCGATCGGCACGCTGCCCAACGATGACCAGCCCAAGGCGGCGTTGTTCTGGTCGTTGCCGCGTACAGAGATCGATAACTGGCGCGCAACACCAATCGAGGAATGGCGCAAGAGCGCCACAACGCTCTGGCCTGAATTGGCCCCCTTTACCGATCAGATCACCGAACACGGCCAAATGACCAGCGCGGCCTACACGCATGGCAGTTTACGCAAACCCTTTGGCGACCGGATTGTGCACATCGGTGATGCTGCGCACCGTGCGAGCCCACAGCTTGGGCAAGGTGCCAATATGGCGCTGCTGGATGCGGCAGCATTGGTCAAATGCCTTGAAGCGCATCCGGTTGAGCAGGCCCTACCTAAATATGTGCGGGCGCGTTGGCTTCATACCAACACCTATCAAGCGATGAGCTGGGCTTTTACCCCGATGTATCAATCAGGCAGTCGCGTTCTGCCCCTACTGCGCGATTATCTTTTGGCACCAATGAGCAAAGTCTATCCTGTGCCTGCTATCTTGAGCAGCTTGGTTAAAGGATCGCTGATCAACCCGATGCGCGGGCTTTAACGCCAAAGACTAGCTTGGGCGTTGTGTCAGCAAAAGCAGCCCGCCAAAGGCCACCATGCCAACACCAGATGCGCGTTGGAACCAGCGCAAATTAAGCTTGCTCGACTGAACAGCAAGGCGACCTACAATCGCATAGACAATGATGGCGAGAGCTTCGAGTAACAGAAAGATCGCCGCCACAATAAGGTAGCTTTGTACGTAGGCTTCCGTCACCACGAACTGCGGGAAAAACGCCGCGAAAACGAGGATCGCTTTGGGATTGCCAAAGGCCACGAGCCCTTCTCGTAAGAAGGCCTGAGAGAGAGACAGACGGCTCAAAGCCATGTCATCATCGTTCATGGCTGACGATGAGCGCCAGATTTTCACACCAAGATAGATAAGGTAGGCCGCGCCGATCACCTTGACCCCAGTGAACACAACGGCTGAAGTCGAAAGGATAATTCCTAAGCCCAAAGCGCTGACAATGATCATTGGGATAAATGCGAGTAGCCTGCCGAAACCGGCTAGAAAAGCAAAACCAACGCCGTTTTGACCGGCGTTGGTGAGGGCCATTAAGTTATTTGGTCCGAAGGCGAGATTGATCGCAAAGCACGCCGGAACAAAAAACCAATAGTCGATCATCGTTGACTAGCCTACCTGTAGCTTTCGAGCCGCTGCAAACGAAATTAGGCGTTTGTTTGTGCTGTCCCATAGATCAAGGCTCGCACATTTGAAGCTTTCGCGCATGTTCATACGTGTGCTCGAATTTGCCAGTTCTTCGTGATCGCGCAACACTTCGGTGAGGCGATAGAAAGGGATCCGGCTGTATAGGTGATGCACGTGATGAATGCCGATATTGGCAGAGAACCATTGCAAAATTGGCGGTAGGTCATAGTGCGAGCTGCCGTGAAGCGCGGCTTCGTGGACTTGCCAATCTTTGTGCTCTTCCCAGTGGGTCGTTTCAAACTGGTGCTGTACGTAGAACAACCAAACGCCTGTTGAGGCTGCAATCAATGTTGTCGGGAGGAAGACAAGGAACAACGCCTGCCAGCCACCGAGCTTAACGATGATCGTCAACAAAACGGCGATTGCCAGATTGGTGCCCATCGCACTGATCCAGTCGGTTTTGCGTTTGAACCCGTCCCATGGGATGCGGTTTGTAAGTAAGAAAATGTAGATCGGCCCGAGGCCGAACATCACCAAAGGATGGCGGTAAAAGCGGTACAACAAGCGCCCGAATGCGCTGCGTTGGTGGTATTCTTCGACCGTCAAAGTCATGACATCGCCGATTCCGCGCTGATCTAGATCACCCGCGTGGCTGTGGTGAATCGAATGTGTTCTGCGCCAAACGTCGTATGGTGTGAGAGTTAAAATCCCCAAAGTCCGGCCTGTCCAGTCGCTGACAGTGCGGTTTTCAAAGAACGACCCGTGTCCACAATCGTGTTGAATACAGAAGAGGCGGAGCAAGAAACATCCATTAACGATCGAGATTCCCAAGGCGGCAAGGTAGCTATAATTCGCGACCCAGCAGGCTAAAACCCAAAGTGCGATGAACGGTACGACACTCACGCCCAACTCAAAGCTGCTCCGCAAACTATTGGGTTCACGGTATTTTTTCAAAACCTGCACCCAGTCGCGCGCCGCCATATTTGCGGACGTATCAGTCGTATCAGTCATATTCTGCTCGTCTTGTTTGTTTGCGCTTATCTGCTCGCAATACTGCATCCACACCAATTAGAAAACTAACATTATTGTTGAGTAAACTTGCAGTGACCAATTTGAGCTTAAACCGCATCAAAACAGCCCCTTTTTGCAATTCTCTTCCCTTAGAGCGGTTTCTACTGTATGCGCGCGATATCTGAAATCCGGCGCTCGGACTCCGGCGCTTGAAATACAAGATAAAGATACAGGAGTCAGGGGCAATGCGGCCCCTATGCAAAGGCCAATGGGCCAACAAGGAAACGTAGATGTTTAACGTAACAACAAAATCCATGCAGTGGGGCGAAGAGACGCTTACACTGGAAACAGGTAAAGTCGCGCGTCAGGCCGACGGTTCTGTCATCGCCACTTTGGGCGAGACATCCGTAATGGCAAACGTGACTTTTGCCCGTAAGCAAAAGCCGGGTCAGGATTTCTTTCCACTGACCGTCCACTACCAAGAGAAATATTACGCTGCCGGTAAAGTACCAGGTGGCTTCTTTAAGCGTGAGGCCCGCCCCACCGAGAAAGAAACACTGACAGCGCGTTTGATCGACCGTCCAATTCGCCCATTGTTCGTCCCTGGCTTCAAAAACGAAGTTTTGGTGATGTGTACTGTTCTGTCCCACGATTTGGTAAATGACCCGGACATGGTTGCGATGATCGCGGCCTCTGCGGCGCTGACCATTTCTGGTGCACCGTTCCGCGGCCCAATCGCTGCGTG
>JALZUL010000050.1 GCA_023301665.1 Ascidiaceihabitans sp. | reverse complement strand
GATGGGGCGTGTTGCAGATCTAGCTGGCATTCAATTTCGGCTCCTTAACCGAAAAAAGGGACCTGCAGTCCAAGGGCCGAGAACGCAAGCAGACCGAAAGATCTATCAACAGTCGATGCTGCGAGAGACAGAAAAGCGTGAAAATTTATCGATTATAGTTGGTGAGGTCACAGATTTCATCATGGATGGCGATAGCGTCGTCGGAGTACGGTTAGCGGACGGAACAGAGATAAAGGCCAAGCGGGTTATTTTGACGACAGGTACGTTTCTACGTGGTGTCATCCATATTGGCGATCTTTCTTATTCTGGCGGACGTATGGGTGACAAAGCGTCGGTTAAACTTGCTGAGCGCATCGATTCATTCGAATTACCCCTTGGGCGTTTAAAAACGGGAACGCCACCTCGTCTGGATGGACGTACGATCAAGTGGGATTTGCTCGAGAAACAAGATGGCGATGAGGATCCAGCATTATTCTCATTTTTGTCGAAAGGGGTAAGTGCCAAGCAAATTTCATGTGGTATGACTCATACAAATGAAAAGACACATGATATTATCCGCGAAAACCTCGAAAAATCAGCGATGTATGGCGGCCATATTGACGGGATTGGACCCCGATATTGCCCTTCGATCGAAGATAAGATTGTTCGTTTTGGTGAGAAGGATTCACATCTGGTGTTCCTTGAGCCCGAAGGTTTAGACGATCACACGGTTTACCCTAATGGCATTTCTACCTCTTTACCTGAAGCGGTACAGGAAGATTACGTAAAATCGATTTATGGGTTAGAGGATGTTAAAATTCTACAACCTGGTTATGCGATTGAGTATGATTATGTTGATCCCCGGGTTTTGGACTCTTCTTTGGCGCTCCCGACAGTTCGAAACCTTTATCTTGCTGGGCAGATTAATGGTACTACCGGGTATGAAGAGGCGGCGGCTCAGGGATTGGTTGCTGGTTTTAACGCGGCGGTGTCTGCTTTGGGGCGGGATCCAGTATATTTTAGCCGAACAGAGAGCTATATTGGCGTCATGATTGACGATCTAACGACACGTGGGGTGACAGAGCCATATCGCATGTTTACGTCGAGAGCGGAGTTTAGATTGTCTCTTAGAGCAGATAACGCGGATCAACGCCTTACTCCCTTGGCGCAGAAGTTAGGTGCTGTGTCTGAGGAACGAAGCATTGCTTTTGAAGCGAAGATGGAGCGCCTTACGAAAGGCTATGCTTTGATTGAGGGAAAAACTTTTACGCCAAAACAGGCTCAAACAGCTGGAATAGAGCTAAGTCAGGACGGCACGCGCCGGACTGCTTATCAAATCTTGGCTTTTCCCAACGTTGAGTTTGAAGATCTTTTGCCAATGATGCCTGAGTTAAGTTCACTAGATAAAGAAACTCAACGCCAGTTGGCGCGCGAAGCGACTTATGCGAATTATCTTTCCAGACAGCAAAGAGATATCGAACGAATTGAGAAAGATGAAGCATATAGAATTCCTGTTTCCTTCGACTATCAACCAATCGACGGCTTATCGAACGAGTTGAAAGCTAAATTGATTGCGGTACGACCATCGACGCTGGGGCAAGCTGGCCGTATTGATGGTATGACCCCGGCGGCGCTGGCGTTATTGCTGGCGAAAATTAAACAATACGAAAAGAAAACCGCATGAACCCACCAAGTTGGCTATCGACAGATGTTTCACGTGAAACATTGGAGAGGCTTTCCATTTACGTCGATTTGATTGAAAAGTGGAATCCAAAGATCAATTTGGTTTCCAAAGCCAGTTTGATTGGCATCTGGGATCGGCACATTTGGGATTCTGCCCAAATACAAGATATTGGTATAGAGGGTGAGCTTTGGGCGGACTTTGGGAGCGGCGGCGGTATGCCGGCGATCATATTGGCTATTTTCGCTAAAGAAATTACACCTGACCGTAGATTTCACTTGGTTGAAAGCGATCAACGTAAGTGTGCGTTCTTGCGTACTGCTATCCGTGAAATCGGCCTAAACGCTGAAGTTTCCGCGTCCCGTATAGAAGAACTAGCGCCGCTGAAAGCCAACGTTGTATCTGCCAGAGCATTGACTGACTTGAATGGACTCTTGGGTTTTTTTGAGCACCATGCCGCTAAGGGAGGCGTTGGCCTATTTCCTAAGGGCGAGACCTGGGAAAAAGAAATAGAACAAGCCCAAGAATTCTGGTCTTTTCGCTATGAAGAATTTAGTAGTAAAACCAATCCAAGCGCAGCCATTTTAAAGATCGAGGAAATTGTACGTGTCTGACCTGACGCGCCCTTATGGGCCTAAGATTATTGCTGTTGCGAACCAAAAGGGTGGTGTTGGAAAAACAACAACAACGATCAACTTGGCTGCTGCTTTAGCAGAAACTGGTTTTCGGGTTTTGGTTGTTGACCTAGACCCTCAAGGTAATGCTTCCACTGGCCTTGGAATTGAATTGGCAGATCGCGAGTTTACGACTTACGAACTGTTGCTTGAAGACATTGATCTAAAGGATGTTATTCAAGGTTCCTCGGTGGATGATCTTTCAATCATTCCGGCAACTGTTGATTTGAGTTCAGCTGATTTGGAATTGATTTCGAATGAAAAGCGTAGCTTCCTTTTACATGATGCGTTGCGTCAAACTAAAATGGATGAATTCGAATTTGATTTCATCTTAATTGATTGCCCTCCGTCACTGAATTTGCTGACAGTAAATGCAATGGTTGCATCTCATTCCGTATTGGTTCCGCTACAAAGTGAATTCTTTGCACTTGAAGGCTTGTCTCAGCTGATGTTGACCATTCGGGAGGTTCGCCAATTGGGGAACAAAGATCTTCGGATCGAAGGTGTTGTGTTGACGATGTATGACAAGCGGAACAACCTTTCCCAGCAAGTTGAGCAAGATGCGCGAGATAATTTAAAAGAACTGGTGTTTGAAACTGTTATCCCGCGCAATGTGCGTTTGAGCGAAGCGCCGTCTTTTGCAATGCCGGTCTTAACGTATGATACTGCATCTAAAGGTGCGGTGGCTTACCGTGAATTGGCGCAAGAACTGATCAAGAAAAATAATCTGTAATTAACAAGGAGGGGTTCGTCATGGCTTCGGGTAACGACAAAAAACGTGGACTTGGTAGAGGTCTTTCTGCGTTGATGGCAGATGTGGCTGAGGCAGAGACTCCGGTAAAGTCTTCAACGGGTCCTGCCGCAGAGCGACGTATACCAATTGAACAAATAGAGCCGAATCCGGATCAACCGCGGAAACGGTTCGAGCAGGGGGATCTAGATGATCTCGCAGCATCCATCAAGGAAAAGGGTGTTATTCAGCCACTCATCGTTCGTCTGATGGATAACGGTCGTTTTCAGATCGTCGCGGGCGAACGTCGTTGGCGTGCTTCACAGTTGGCAAACCTGCATGAACTGCCTGTCGTTGTTCGTGAGTTTTCTGATGCCGAGGTGTTAGAAGTTGCGATCATTGAGAACATTCAACGTGCGGACCTTAACCCGATTGAGGAAGCGTTGGGCTATCGTCAGTTAATGGACCGGTTTGGGCATACTCAAGAGAAGATGGCCGAAGCTCTGGGCAAAAGCCGCAGCCACATTGCGAACCTTTTGCGCTTGTTGAATTTGCCAGATGATGTTGTCGCGCTGGTTCGCGATGGCACTCTTTCATCGGGGCATGCGCGTGCGCTTGTACCAGCCGAGAACGCAAGTGAATTGGCTAAGTTAATCGTTAAGGAAGGCCTGAGTGTTCGTGCCACAGAGGCGCTGGTAAAATCTTCAGCAGCTGGTGGTCTATCTTCTGCGCAACAAACGAGTAGAGAATCCAAGCCGGCGAAAGATGCTGATACGAAAGCGCTTGAGGGTGACCTGTCTGCGGGTCTTGGAATGAAGGTGGTGCTGAACCATAAACCTGGTTCGGAAGATGGGCAGATGATGATCAAATATGGCTCTCTCGAGGAGCTCGATGAACTTTGTCGTAGGCTGGGTGGAGCTTAAGCTTCTAAGAGACGCCTTAAAACGCCGTTCAGTACCATAAACCCTTGATCAGAAACGATAATTCGCTGTTCTGTGGATTTCAATAGATTGAGCTCTTCTAGCTCTGAAATTGCAGATTTATCGATGTGTCGTCCTGAAAGCTGTAAAAAGCGATTTGGGTCGACACCTTCTTTCAACCGAAGGCCCATCAACAACAATTCGCTTGCTTGGTCGTCCAATGCTAATGACTCGCGTGTTTTTTCAGTTTGACCGGTCAACGCACCGTCAAGCCAACGTTTTGGGTTGCTAAAGCACTCAGTCGCTGTCCGCTTGCCGTTTAGGGTGAGACGACCATGAGCGCCGGGTCCAATACCGACATAATCACCATACCGCCAGTAAACCAAATTGTGACGTGACTGCGCCCCGTCGCGTGCATGGTTTGATACCTCATATGACGGCATCCCAGCGGCACCACAGAGATCTTGGGTCACCTCGTACATATCGGCACCTAAGTCGTCGTCAGGGAGGCCCTTTAGCTTTCCTGCGTTATAGCGATCACCGAAAGCCGTCCCTTGTTCGACAGTGAGCTGATAAAGGGAAAGGTGATCTATGGCCATGTTCAGGGCTTCGCCCAATTCGGATTTCCAGTCTTGGAGGGTTTGGTTTTGTCTGCCGTAGATCAGATCAAAGCTGACACGGTCAAAGGTGGTTCGGGCAACATCAAAAGCAGTGCGTGCTTCAGCGACAGAATGAATACGACCAAGGCGGCGGAGATCATCGTCATTCAGCGCCTGAACGCCCATTGATATTCTGTTGATCCCTGCTTGCCGAAAAGCCTTGAACCTACCAGTCTCTACAGAACCTGGATTCGCCTCTAAGGTTGTTTCTAACTCATTTGCCGTTGGCCAGAGACGATAGATCTCAGCCATGATGTCAGCAACAACATCAGGCTCCATAAGGCTTGGGGTACCACCACCGAAAAAGACACTGCGCAGGACGCGGCCCTTGGTTTCGGCTGCGGCGCGTTTTAGTTCAGCGAGGTAGCCAGCCCGCCATGCGTTGTGATCGATGCTGCGTGAAACATGGCTGTTGAAGTCGCAGTAGGGACATTTGGCAGCGCAAAACGGCCAATGGATGTACAGGCCAAAGCCGCCATTTTCCCAATCCTCAGCCAAAACAACCAGCGATCAGTTTTTCAAAAGCATTGGCGCGGTGACTGATCCCGTTTTTCGTCGCAGCATCCATTTCGGCGAACGTTATGTCATGACCGACGGGCACGAACATAGGATCATAGCCGTGACCCTGTTTGCCACGCATTGGCCAAATCAATGTACCTTCGACGGTACCTTCAAAAACCTCATCGTGCCCATCCGGCCAAGCCAAAACGAGGGTCGAGCAAAAACGGGCAGTGCGTGGATGAGGAGCGTTCCGTTCCTCCAATAGATTGTGTGTTTTGGTCATTGCCATAATAAAATCACGTCCATTGGGTGTTTCGGCCCAATCGGCGGTGTAAACACCAGGCGCGCCGTCTAGCCCATCGACGACAATGCCTGAATCATCGGAAAGAGCAGGCAGACCAGTTGCCTTAACGGCAGCATGTGCCTTGATGCGAGCATTGCCAACGAATGTTGTCTCGGTCTCTTCCGGCTCGGCCAATTTCATCTCGGCCGCGCCAATTACGTTCACCCCGAGCGGCTGGAACAACTGTTCCATTTCCTTCAACTTGCCAGCGTTATGTGTTGCGACCAATAGGCGCTCTTGGGTGAACTTGCGGGTCATGATGTTACGGCTTTCGCAGCTTCGACCAATTCGCCTACACCCTTTTCAGCGAGATCCATAAGTTGGTTCATTTGATCACGGGAAAACACTGAGCCTTCAGCGCTCATTTGGACTTCGATCAATTTTTTCGAACCTGTCATGATAAAGTTCCCATCAACGCCAGCTTCTGAATCCTCTGGGTAATCTAGATCAAGAACAGGTTGCCCTGCATAGATACCACAGCTGACCGCCGCGACAGGGTCGACCAGCGGATCACTGACAACATCGCCGGCTTTCATCAGTTTGTTCACAGCCAAACGAAGAGCAATCCAACCGCCAGTGATCGATGCGCAACGTGTCCCGCCGTCCGCTTGCAATACGTCGCAGTCGACGGTGATTTGGCGCTCGCCCAAAGCGCTGCGATCGACGCCTGCGCGCAAAGAGCGACCAATGAGGCGTTGAATTTCAACAGTACGACCACCTTGTTTGCCAGCCGCTGCCTCGCGACGCATCCGTGTGTTGGTGGCACGTGGTAGCATTCCGTATTCGGCTGTGACCCAACCAAGGCCTGAGCCCTTGATAAAGGATGGTACGCGGCTCTCTACAGTTGCAGTGCACAGAACGTGAGTGTCGCCCATTTTGATTAGGGCGGACCCTTCAGCGTGTTTTGTGAAGCCAGTTTCAATAGAAACTTCGCGCATTTGGTCGAGAGCACGTCCTGAAGGTCGCATAATGTATCCTTTTTGTGTTTCATTGGGGATACCGCTCTAGGACAGCGTGATGCAACCCTGATTGACCTTTGTTGTTTGTGCTCTTTAACTGGAATTGCGATAAGGCTGGGTGCCAAAGGTTCATTATGACAGATACACCAAAGATTCTTGAAGAAATGAATGATCGCTCGCGCGAAGTGTTTCGTCGCGTGGTCGAAGGGTATTTGCACAACGGTGATCCCGTAGGGTCACGCACGTTAACACGCGATTTTAGCGAGAAGGTTAGTGCCGCGACTATCCGTAACGTGATGCAGGATCTTGAGTACTTGGGTCTCTTAGACAGTCCACATGTGAGTGCGGGTCGTATCCCGACCCAGATGGGTTTGCGCATGTTTGTGGATGGTTTGATGGAGGTTGGGGTTCCCGATGACACAGACCGTGAGATGATTGATGCCACATTGGGTCGTGAAGATGGTGATGTTGGTGGGCTATTGGATCGTGTGGGATCGGCGCTCTCGGGGGTTACTCATGGTGCGTCTTTGGTTTTGACGCCAAAGCACGAGGCACCCATCAAGCATATTGAGTTCGTCTCATTAGCGCACGACCGTGCCTTGGTTGTTCTTGTTTTTGCTGATGGACACGTGGAAAATAGGGTGTTTTCACCACCTCCAGGCCTCACCCCGAGCTCGATGCGCGAGGCGGCAAATTTCCTAAATTCGTTGGTGGAAGGGCGCACATTAAGTGACGTGCGTGGTGTAATCCAAACTGAAATATCGCGTCGTCGTCAGGAAATTGATGTGATCGCGCGCGATTTGATCGATAGTGGCTTGGCTGTTTGGGAAGGTGAAGGCGAGGCGAATGAGCGTTTGATCGTACGTGGGCGTGCAAACTTGCTTGAATCAAGCGCTGAAGAGCACGATCTAGAACGTATCCGAAAACTGTTTGATGACCTTGAACGCAAACGTGATATCTCTGAATTCCTTGAATTGACCGAAGATGGCGACGGTGTGCGCATTTTTATTGGTTCTGAGAACAAACTTTTTTCACTTTCGGGTTCCTCTTTGGTGGTTTCCCCTTATATGAACGCTGATCGCAAGATTATTGGCGCCGTCGGTGTCATTGGTCCAACGCGACTGAATTATGGACGTATCGTGCCGATTGTAGATTACACGGCGCAGCTGGTTGGTAAGATGCTTTCCGACCGGAGCTAGAGGTGAATTATGGCTGAGCCAACAAACAACGATTTTCTCGATGATATCGAGGATGTGGAAGCGGAAGAGTTCGCGGACGAAATGGAAGAGATCGATGATGAGGCGCTGGAGCTAGAAGAGCTGCGCGCTGAACGCGATGAATATAAAGATCGCTTTATGCGTGCCTTGGCTGATGCTGAAAATGCACGAAAGCGCTCTGACAAGGACCGTCGGGAAGCTGAAAACTATGGCGGCTCTAAACTGGCTCGCGATATGCTTCCGGTCTATGACAATATGAAGCGCGCGCTTGAGGCCACCACAGATGAACAGCGCGAGATTGCTGGTCCTTTGCTGGAAGGTGTCGAACTGACGATGCGTGAGCTTCTAAGCGTGTTCAAAAAGCACGGTATCGAGGTTATTACGCCGGAAGTTGGTGATAAATTTGATCCGCAACATCATCAAGCAATGTTTGAGGCACCTGTGCCCGGGACCGAGGCTGGCGATATCATCCAGGTCGCTGCTGAGGGCTTTATGCTACACGACCGCTTGTTGCGTCCTGCACAGGTTGGGGTGTCTTCCACACCTGCCTAAATCATCCGTGGTATAGTTTCACGAATAGAGAGAGGCGGTCATTATTTGGCCGCCTCTTTCAATTGATAGATCAGATCAAGCGCCTGCTTTGGCGAAAGCTCGTCTGGCAAAATGTTTTCAAGCAGATCAAGCGCTGGTGAGGCTTCAACTTTTACGCTGGGAGCCGGAGGTGTGACCGCGAAAAGCGGCAGATCGTCGATCAGGGTTTTTTGCGTTGCGCCGCCTTCACGTTCGCCTTTTTCCAGCGCTTCAAGAACAACGCGTGCTCGGGCAATAACGGCATCGGGTAAACCTGCAAGTTTTGCCACCTGAACACCATAAGAACGATCAGCGGCACCTTTGTGAACTTCATGCAAGAATACGACATCGCCGTCGAATTCTTTGACTGCCACTGTCGCGTTATCTACGCCTTCAAGTTTTCCAGAAAGGGCGGTCATTTCGTGATAATGTGTGGCGAACAAAGCCCTAGATTTATTGACGTCATGTAAGTGCTCTAACGTCGCCCAAGCAATCGAGAGGCCATCATAGGTCGCTGTTCCGCGGCCAATTTCATCCAAGATGACCAGAGCATGTTCATCGGCTTGGTTTAAAATGGCCGCTGTCTCTACCATTTCTACCATAAAGGTTGAACGCCCTCGCGCTAAATCATCTGATGCGCCGACGCGGCTGAACAATTGACTAATAAGCCCAATGTGCGCAGAAGTGGCGGGGACATAACTGCCCATCTGAGCCAATAGAGCGACCAATGCATTTTGCCTTAGAAAAGTTGATTTACCTGCCATGTTTGGTCCAGTGAGAAGCCAGATATTTGCGGTATCTTGAGCAGACAAATCGCAATCGTTTGCGATGAAGGGTTGGCCAGATTGATCACGCAGTGCCTTTTCGACAACTGGATGTCGCCCAGCTGAAATACTGAACGCACGGCTGTTATCCACAGTTGGTTTGCACCAATTCTGCGACTGGGCAATATGGGCCAGACTGGTCGCTAGATCGATCTCAGCAAGGGCGCGCGCGGTTTGAGTGATCAATGCAGCACTCTCAAGAATAGAGGATTTTAAGCCTTCATAGAGCCGCTTTTCGATCTCTAGCGCTCGATTTCCCGCATTGAGAATTTTGGTTTCCATCTCAGACAAGGCAACAGTTGTAAAACGCACTTGATTGGCTGTGGTTTGGCGATGGATAAAGGTTTCGCTCAGTGGGGCCGACAGCATCTTATCTGCGTGCGTTGCAGTCGTTTCTATAAAGTAACCCAAAACATTGTTGTGTTTGATCTTGAGTGTTGTGATTCCGGTGAGCGTTGCAAATTCAGTCTGCATCTGAGCAATGACGCTACGCCCCTCATCGCGAAGTTTGCGAGATTCATCGAGCTCTTCGTCATAAAGGGGCGCAATAAAGCCACCATCGCGGGCCAAAAGAGGGGGTTCAGCGATCAAAGCTTGATCAAGCAACTCAATGAGATCCTCGTGGCCCTTTAGGTTATCCAAGGCGCTGGACAATAACATAGGTGCATCGCCCAAGCCTTTGTTGGAAATTTCCGCTGCTTCAGCCAAGCCGTTTCTAATGGCTGTTAAGTCTCGAGGGCCCCCGCGGTCGAGGGAAAGTCGTGATAATGCACGATCCAGGTCAGGTACTTGGCGTAGCTGTGAGCGTGTATCTTCCATAATCCGCGGAGTTTTGAGAATATGAGAAACAGCATCGAGGCGATCATTCACGGTATCTAGAACCCGAGAAGGAGCCGATAGGCGGCGTTCCAAAAGGCGTGCGCCACCAGCGGTCACAGTAAAGTCGATTGTTGCCAAAAGTGACCCCGCGCGGCCGCCTGATAAGGCTTGTGTCAATTCAAGATTGCGGCGTGTAGCGGCATCAATCTGAACTGTTTTAGAGTGTTGTTCTTGTTGCGGTGCCTGAAGGAGGGGTAGCTTACCTTTTTGTGTTATATCTAGATAATCTACGATGGCACCCAGTGCCGCAATTTCTGCACGATCAAAGGCACCGTAAGCCTCCAATGTGCTTACGCCAAACAAATCGCAAAGCCGTTTTTCACCAGACGTACTGTCAAAGGAGGTACCAGCCAAACCAGTAAGCGAAATTCCGAAATCAGAGACTAATTCGTGTAGATCGCTTTCTAAGGCTTGCGGTACGATCAATTCTGATGGTGACAATCTTGCAAGCTCTGGGCCAAGACGTGTTTGATTGGCCTTCATCACGTGAAAAGTGCCCGTTGAAATATCAACCCAGGCGATGGCTGCTTGATCGCGGACCTCTACAAACGAAGAAAGGTAGTTGTGGCTGCGCGCGTTGAGCAGGCTATCTTCTGTCAACGTACCCGGAGTAACAAGGCGAACAACATCACGCTTTACGATAGCTTTGTACCCGCGTTTTTTGGCCTCCGCTGGGCTTTCCAGCTGTTCACAAACACCGACGCGAAAGCCTTTGCGGATGAGGGTCAATAGATACCCCTCGGCAGCGTGAACGGGGACGCCACACATTGGAATATCGTTTCCATCGTGTTTTCCGCGCTTCGTAAGTGCGATATCTAGCGCCTCTGCAGCGGCAATAGCGTCGTCGAAGAACATCTCGTAAAAGTCACCCATGCGATAGAACAACATTGCATCGGGATGCGCGGCTTTAATCTCTAGGTATTGTGCCATCATGGGTGTTACGGTCATTTTTGTCCCTCGATTTGTCCTGCGACAAAAGTTGGCGAACCTTACAAAGGCTAGAGCGCCGGTAAAACCCGTAAAACGTATGTCCGTTGAGGGATCGATCAACTTCGAGTAGGACAAAAGCTTAGGATAGGGAGATCATGGTATGTCAAATAATAAAGTAACAGATGCGGAAGCGCTTGCATTTCACTTGGAGCCGACACCCGGGAAATTCGAGATCACTGCGACTGTGCCAATGACAACGCAACGTGATCTATCTTTGGCCTATTCACCTGGTGTTGCGGTGCCATGTTTGGCGATAGCTGAGAACCCGGAATTGGCTTATGACTATACCAACAAGGGTAATCTCGTTGCCGTAATTTCAAATGGTACTGCGGTGCTAGGATTGGGTAATTTAGGCGCTTTAGGGTCGAAACCAGTGATGGAAGGCAAGTCAGTTCTGTTCAAAAGATTTGCTGATGTGAACAGCATCGATATAGAATTGGATACGGAAGATCCGGATGAGTTTTGCAAAGCTGTAAAGTTGATGGGACCGACCTTTGGTGGGATCAATCTTGAGGATATCAAGGCACCAGAGTGCTTTATCATCGAGCAACGCTTGAAAGAAGAGATGGATATACCTGTCTTTCATGACGACCAGCATGGGACTGCTGTTATTTGTGCAGCGGGTCTGATCAATGCCCTCCATTTATCGGGGAAAAAGATTGAAGACGTTAAAATTGTACTAAATGGTGCAGGCGCCGCTGGAATTGCATGCTTAGAGTTGCTGAAATCTATGGGTGCGCGGCATGAAAATTGTATAATGTGCGACACCAAAGGTGTGATCTATCAAGGGCGCACTGAGGGCATGAACCAGTGGAAATCTGCGCACGCGGTCAAGACGGAAGCGCGGTCTTTGGATGATGCGATGAAGGACTGCGATGTTTTTCTTGGTGTTTCCGCCAAAGGGGCGGTCACGCCGTCGATGGTCGCGAGCATGGCGGACAATCCGGTGATATTTGCGATGGCTAATCCCGATCCTGAGATTACGCCCGAAGAAGCGCACGAAGTTCGCATGGATGCGATTGTTGCGACCGGCCGTAGCGACTATCCAAATCAAGTCAATAACGTTTTAGGGTTTCCATATCTGTTCCGCGGTGCCTTGGATATCAACGCGCGTGCGATCAATGACGAAATGAAAATTGCATGTGCGCATGCGCTGGCGAACTTAGCTCGTGAGGATGTGCCGGATGAGGTCGCGTTGGCGTATGGCAAAAGCCTGACCTTTGGGCGCGATTATATTATTCCAACACCATTTGATCCTCGCCTCATCTATCGTATTCCGCCTGCCGTTGCGAAAGCTGGCATGGATACGGGCGCAGCGCGGCGCCCGATTATTGACCTTGATGCTTATGAAGCATCTTTGAAATCGCGGATGGACCCAACGGCGAGTATCCTACGAGGATTGAATACGCGTGCGCGAACGGCTCAAGCTCGGATGATTTTTGCCGAAGGTGATGATCCGCGTGTTCTACGCGCGGCAGTCAATTATCAACGCTCTGGTTTGGGCAAAGCTCTGGTAATTGGACGTGAAAAGGATGTTAAAGCGAAACTCGAAGAAGCCGGATTGGGTGATGCGGTGCGAGAGCTAGATGTCGTGAATGCTGCAAACACCCCCCATTTAGAGACTTATAAAGACTTCCTCTATGAACGGCTGCAGCGCAAAGGTTTCGATCGAGCGGATATACACCGCTTGGCTGCGCGCGACCGTCACGTGTTTTCAGCGTTGATGCTTGCGCACGGACATGGTGATGGTTTGGTGACAGGCGTTACCCGTAAATCAGCCCATATTCTGGAGCGGATTAACCATGTTTTTGATGCTGACACCCAGAATGGAGCCGCGGGTATTACCGCCTTGCTCCATAAGGGGCGGATTGTTTTTATGGCGGATACACTTGTACACGAGTGGCCTGATGAAAACGATTTGGCCAATATCGCTGAACGTGCTGCTGTCGTTGCACAGGATATGGGGATTGAGCCGAGAGTGGCTTTCGTTAGCTTTTCGACATTCGGATACCCTGTTTCGGAACGTGCTGAGAAAATGCACCTTGCGCCAAAAGTGCTTGACCGACGTGGCGTAGATTTTGAATACGAGGGTGAAATGACCGTCGACGTCGCTTTGAACGTCAAAGCGCAATCGCAATATCCGTTTTCCCGTTTGACTGGTCCTGCCAATATTTTAGTTGTGCCCGCGCGTCATTCCGCGAGTATTTCTGTTAAACTTATGCAGGAAATGGGCGGGGCCACAGTGATTGGACCAATTTTGGCAGGTGTTGATGGATCAATCCAGATATGTTCATCATCGTCGACAGCCAACGATATCCTGAACATGGCGATTTTGGCAGCGTGTAAGGTTGGTTAATGGCAATTTATAACCTTGGCTCGATCAACATTGATTTGCTGTATCAGGTGCCCCATCTGCCGGTACCTGGTGAGACATTGGCGGCTCAATCTTATGCGCAAGGTTTAGGCGGAAAGGGTGCTAATATGTCTGTGGCAGCTGCACGTGCAGCAGCGCGGGTCCTTCACATAGGGGCGGTAGGCGCTGACGGGCGCTGGGCGGTTGAGCGGCTGTTGGAATATGGCGTTGATACCAAACACATTGCAGAAATTCCCGGTGTCACTGGCCACGCTATAATTAGCGTTGATGAGATGGGCGAGAACTCGATTATTTTATGGGCAGGTGCAAATGCGCTTATTGGTACGGATCAAATCGGACGGGCTCTAACCGAAGCGAACACCGGCGATACGCTGATGATGCAGAATGAAACGACGGGTCAGTTAGATGCAGCGAGAATGGCGAGCAAGTTGGGATTAAAGGTCGTTTATGCCGCTGCCCCCTTTGATGCCAACGCAGTGCGCCCGCTGTTACCTTTTATCGACTTGTTGGTTTTGAACCAAATCGAAGCAAACCAGCTCGAGGCAGAAATAGGCCAATCTCTAAAAGACTTGGAAATTAGCGATATCATCGTGACTTTAGGAGGCGACGGGTGTCGCTGGTATGCCAATTCGAACGGTCAAGTCTCGAACTTTGATGCGGTGAAGGTCGAAGCGATTGATACAACAGGTGCGGGAGATACGTTTACAGGTTATGTCGTTGCAGCTTTAGACCGCGGTATGGGAATGGAGCAAGCGATAGGCTTGGCGTCCCAAGCCGGCGCATTAATGGTTACGCGACTTGGGACTGCTGACGTCATTCCAGATCTAAAGGAGGTACAAGACGCCAAACGGGGTTAACCGTGGACAAATGGTGCAGCGCTGCCCCACAGTTGTTTGACGCGTTGGTCACGACCACAAGCATTTCTATAGGCTTTGTAGGCCTTTGATTGTTTCTTAGGACCAAAGCGGGTCAGAACAATTTTTGTGCCCTTATAGTAGTCTTGGTGTGAGGCATCCGCTGGGAAAAATTTTGACGCGTTTAGGATAGGTGTTACGATTTTTTGACCTAAATCCTGACCGGCTTTTGCTTTTGCTTTTTCAGCGGCGGTTTTTTGGGCTGAACCATTTGCAAAGATTGCTGTCCGGTAACTTGCCCCACGGTCACAGAACTGACCTCCGGCATCGGTTGGGTCAATTGAACGGAAGAACTTTGCCAACAATTCATCACGCGAAACGAT
>JALZUL010000049.1 GCA_023301665.1 Ascidiaceihabitans sp. | reverse complement strand
TAGTACAGCCGCTGTGACAGCGCGAATTGCAGCTTTGTCGGGACCTTGCGTTCGCCCAAGATCACACCGACCATTTCGGATTTCAACTGATCCACGGATGGCATTTGATCCAAATGACGCGCCGCTTGTTGGGCATCGTTGGCCATGGTTATTATCTCTTCCGCCGCAGGGAAGCCGCTGTATCCGGTGTCTATCTCTAAGCTACCGAAAAAGCGGCCAGTGTCGCGCCCGACAAGCAGATATTTGTGGCTGAGAGCACGGAAGGTGAAGGTCAGTGCCACGGCGTAGCGGGTGAGGATTTTCACCTCGTCACGGTTCAATTTCCCCTCAATTTCCATCACGCCGGCGACCCGGGTCATGTGGGCCATGATGCCTTGAAATTTGCGGAAATAACGACGCGAAGCAAAGAGATCAGTGAGGCCTGATGTATATTGATCAGTCATCTTGGTTGATATCTTCATTTTCCTGCGCCAAGAGCTTCGATATTCGCCAAGCCGCGCCAATTTGCGCAGCAACCGACACTGCGATCATCACGCCTGTGGAAAACTCAAAAACGTAAATCAAGACAAACAGTACTGGGAGTAGACAAACCGTATCCCACCACCACTCCGTCCAGTTTTGCGGTTTGCGCAGCAAGGGCAGGCGTGGAAATTTACCCGCCATACTGATTGCTATCGTGCTTATCAACGATCTGCTGGAACCGACGGGCAAAGCGTTCGTCTGCTTTTGCCTTTTGCTCTAGCACATCGCGGGCAAAGACCATGTGGTCCTCGTGCGCTTCCATCATCTCGGCCATGCGTTTGTTGGTCGCGGCACCGATGCCAGCCATCGCCGCCTGCGCCTCTTGATCCGTTTGTACGCCGATCTCGTTGATGCGGTGCGCGACGTCTTGTTGTTGCGCGGTTTTCAACGATTTGGTCAGGGCGTCATAGAGGACCACGCGTTGTTTGGTGTCTGTTTGCAGCTTGTTGATCAGCACCATTTGCGTCGCCGCTTGGTTCTGAAGTGAATCGATCCACGTCTTGCCTTTTTCGATGTAACGCTCAAGCGTTTGGGAGTTCGCAAGCTTGACCTGTTCGTCCTGAACCATTGCGTTGTATTCAGAATTTAGGCCTGCCAATTCAGTCTCTAACTTGGTGCGTTTGGCGGCGTCTTGTTCTGACGCGATCTTGTTTTCGATCGTGATAATCTTGGGGTCCATGCTTTGGATTTTGCCCTGCAAGGCGGACAATTCCTGCACCACCGCTTCGCGTTCATCCAGCGTTTCAGTCAGGTTGCTTTCGACCTTCACCTTTTGATCCTCAAGCATTTCAAGCTGGCCAGTGAGCAGTTGAACAATCACATCGGATTTTGAAATCAGGTCCTGTAGCTTGTCGTCGATAGAGGCAGTACGCACCCGTTCTTGGCGCATGCTGTCGGACTTTGCTTTAGCAAAGATACCCACGAAACTTTCCCAACCGGTCTTGTTGCGCATTTCGTCAAAGTCTTTGGAGAAAGCTGACGTTACATCATCAAGCCCCATAATCAGCTCAGCGATATTGGCGTTCATCACATCCGTATGGGCATGTACGTCTTCGAGCGAAGCGTTTTCGATGTCGATCATCGCTTCATCGCCAGCTTTCAATTTCGAGCGCGCGGTTTCGATCCGGCCGGTCAACTCAGCGATCTTGGATTGCGCCTCGGCCACCTGCGATTGAGATTCCCGCACCTGCGCGTCAAAATTTGCCATCAAATTCTCCTGTTTTTCAAAAGCTTAATAAATACATAGGCAATGTAATGCGAATTAACATCCCTCAACCTTAGATTTCAAACAAAGTGTTGCAAAATCATGCGAATAAGGGAAGAGCGTAGGTGCCAATCGCTGCAAAACGTCAGCTATTCCAGACTGTGTCGAACATTCTAGCCTAGCCATGAAACTTTATAAACCAAAGCAAACCCCAATGCCTTTTTTGCGAGGTTCACCTGTGGTTGCATGTTATGCAGGGCATATTCTGGCGGTAGCTGTGCGAATTTTCAGGTTGTTAGGCGCCCGAGCATCTTACTTTCGGGATGACAAAGTGCATCGATAACGTTGAAGTGGTGTTCGCCCTTCGTCACCACCTCGTCACATTGCCATGCCTCCGCCAACCACATTGCTTGATCCAAGAAAGCGGGCCGTTCATCGCCGCCAACCCACACAGTCACTGGGGTTTTTGGCGCCGGTTGCAGGATCGGGCTTTCGGCCCTTGCCATAGCCTTGTCCATTTGAAAATCGCCGTTCATGTCGGTTTGGCACAAGGGTTCCAGATCACTGAGGGGCGAGATGGGCATGACGTGGTCCAGCCGGTCCACAACAGCGGCAGGCAACATGCCCGGGGCCAGCATTCGGGCCACCAAATGCCCCCCTGCCGAATGGCCGGCCAAACTGATGGGGTCTGAGGTTTGGCCTGCTATCACCTGAACCGCCTGTGCGATCTGCTGGGTTATACCTGCGATCCGTACATCTGGGCACAGATCGTAAGAGGGCATCGCGACAGACCATCCCCGTTCCAATGCACCTTTGGCCAGAAACGACCAACTTTTGCGATCAAACATCCGCCAATATCCGCCGTGCACAAATATCAACGTGCCTTTTGATGTCACCTCTGGATGAAACATATCATAGGCCTGCCGTTCAGATGGCCCGTATGGAACATCCAATTCGGCGCGCCCACCCAAAGATTGGCGCAATTCTTCGGACGCCTTGGACCAACGCACAGGGTAATCTGCAGCACCTTGGATATAGGCCCCATTTGCATAGGCATCGTTCATATCGATCATAACATCCTCGCCAATTGATCTGGACAAAAGCTACATTAGTTGCTTTGCCTAACATCGCAATCGCTGGAGGATGCCAAATGCTGGAAAAGACCACTAATCTCAAAACAATGCTCAAGGATCCTACACTTCTTGAACCTCGCGCTCATGTCGGTGGTGCCTGGATTGATGGTGACGAGGGCACCTTTGACGTCAAAAACCCAGCGCGTGGTGATGTTGTGGCGCAAGTCGCCGACCTAAGCCGTGCTCAGGTGGCGGACGCGATTGCTAAGGCTGAGGTTGCGCAAAAAGCTTGGGCCAAATGGTCTGCCAAAGAACGCAGCGCCGTTTTGCGTAAATGGTTCGAATTGATGATGGAGAACCAAGACGATCTTGGCACGATCCTAACGGCTGAAATGGGCAAACCATTGGCTGAGGCAAAAGGCGAAATCGCCTATGGCGCGTCTTTCATTGAGTTTTTCGCCGAAGAAGCCAAACGAATCTACGGCGAAACGATCCCCGGCCACCAACGTGACAAGCGCATCACTGTGATGAAGCAACCGATTGGTGTCGCGGCGTCGATCACTCCGTGGAACTTTCCCAACGCGATGATCACCCGCAAAGCCGCACCCGCATTGGCTGCAGGCTGTGCATTTATCGCCCGCCCCGCTGAATTGACCCCACTTTCTGCGACGGCCATCGCTGTTTTGGCGGTACGCGCTGGCTTTCCTGATGGGGTGTTCCAAGTGGTGACAACATCTGATGCGTCAAGCACCGGAAAAGAATTTTGCGAAAACCCGATTGTGCGCAAACTAACCTTTACAGGCTCTACCGCTGTTGGGCGCATCCTTTTGGCACAAGCCGCTGATCAGGTCATGAAGTGCTCGATGGAGTTGGGGGGCAACGCACCGTTCATCGTATTCGATGATGCTGATCTAGATGCCGCCGTTGAGGGCGCAATGATGTGTAAATTCCGCAACGCTGGTCAAACATGTGTTTGTGCGAACCGCATCTATGTCCAAGCCGGCGTTTATGATGCCTTTGCTGCGAAACTAAAAGTGGCCGTAGAGGCATTGCAGGTTGGCGACGGCTTTAACGATGGCGTCACAACAGGACCACTGATCAGTGAAAATGCGGCGGTTAAGGTTCAAGACCATCTTGATGATATTTTGGGAAATGGCGGCAGCGTCCTGACAGGTGGTGCAGCCCACGATTTAGGTGGTAGCTTTTTCCAACCAACAGTGGTGACGGGCGTGACCCAAGATATGAAAGTCGCGCAAGAAGAAACATTTGGCCCCCTCGCCCCCTTGTTTAAATTTGACGATGTGGACGATGTAATAGCCAAAGCCAATGACACGATCTTTGGACTGGCCGCTTACTTTTACGCCAGCGATCTAAGCCGTGTTTACAAGGTTGCCGAAGAACTGGAATACGGCATCGTTGGTGTCAACACGGGCATCATTTCGACCGAGGTCGCACCATTTGGTGGCATCAAACAATCCGGCTTGGGCCGTGAAGGCAGTCATCACGGCTTGGATGAATTCTTAGAGATGAAATACGTTTGCATGTCGGTCTAACGCTGCAGACTTGTATGTTTAACTAAAAAAGGTCCGGTGAAATCACCGGACCTTTTATTTTGTGCAACGCTTGAGCTTTAAGCCCTAATTGACCGTCTTGGCGTCAACCACATCTGTTTCTATAGCTTTTTGGCCAGTGATTTGGATGCGCCGCGGTTTAAGCGCCTCAGGAACTTCACGCGCCAATTCAATGTGCAACATGCCATCCGCATGGTTAGCGCCCGTCACACGTACATGATCTGCGAGCTGGAACTGACGTTCAAACGCACGCGTGGCGATACCACGATGCAAGAACTTTTTCCCCTCAGCTTCATTGGCTTTCTTAGCCGTTACGATCAACGCATGTTCGCGCACTTCAACGTTTAGATCCGCATCGGAAAAGCCAGCAACAGCGATCGAGATACGATAGGTATCTTCGTCGGTTTTTTCGATATTATAAGGTGGGTAGCTATTTTGGGCACCGTCATTGGTGGCCACGCGGTCCATAAGATCAGCGATTTGATCAAAGCCAACTGTGGCACGGTAAAGCGGTGCAAAATCAAGAGTACGCATAGGTATATTATCCTCACAAATGAGCGATTTAAGGTCAGACTCTCCAACAATGGACGAGCCCAGATTAAGTCTCGAAACCCAGTATTAGGCGTTTCGATAAAATCAATGTGGGGAGGATTTTTGGGAGTTCAAGACCCACCAAGCTTGATAAATTTCGCGCCTGTATCGTTACGCGATGTCCCGACCCCCAAGCGACGCACCTTTGGCGTTCCGCTGATAGAGGGGGTATAAGATGTGGAGCGCAATTTGGTTTTCAACTCAGCGATCAACGGCGGCAGGTACATACCTAGCGCAACCTTTTCACCGCGGATCTCAGCCATTCCAGACACAACTGAGACAACCCGTCCACGCCCATTCAAGTGCGAAAACACCGGCGCGCCAGATGATCCAAACGTTACATCGCAATCGAACACGAGCACATCATCTTGACGATCAATCATTTGGCATTCGCGTTGACGGGACTGCGCATCAGCCCGCCCTCGGCCATATGAAACAACACTGACAGGGCCTTTTTTCACGACATCCGTGTGCAAGGCAAACGGATCCATTTCAGAGAAAGGTATCGGGCTTTTCAGTTTAAGCAGAGCCACATCATGAGTGACATTTTCAACAGTCAAAGCTGCGCGCGGTTTGTACCCTTCATGCGCTGCGACACCTACAATTTCACGTTTCGCAGCAGCTTTTCCATCGCGCAGGCCCGCTTGAAAGACAAAATCTTTCGCATCATAAGCGATACCCGTGGTTCGATTGTAGATGCAGTGAGCCGCAGTTAAAACCAGATCCGGGGCTATCAAGGTACCTGAACAAAAGCCGCTGTTGCCAATATCTATGCGCCCAACGGCTTCCCATCCGCGTGCCTCGTTTTTGGTATCGAGACGTTTCAGATCGGTGCCTTGGGCTTGGCCAAAACCAACGCTTATACAAAGTATTGAAAGAGCTAACAGATGTTTCATGGCTTGATAAACTTTGCCCCTGTGTCGTTTCGCACTCCGTCAACGCGCACACGACTGGCTTCTTTGGCCGCTACCAATTCAGCGCGCAGCAATTCAAGCGGGGCCCCCAAAGCGGTACCAAGGGAAACTTTCTCACCTTCGACTTCTGCTTTTGCAGAGACAACCGAAACAATATGCGGAGCGCCGTCTTTGAAGCTAAAGATTGGAGCCCCTGAAGAGCCAAAATCAACGGAACAGGTGGTCACAAGAACCCCTTCTTGGCGAGCGATAACCTTACAAACCTCTTGAAGCGATGGTGCTTCAGAGCGTTCTTTTGCATAGCTTACGACACCAACATCGTCCCCTTTGCGAGGTCGAGCCGCCGTATCAAAAGGCCTGACTGTGGTGTTTCGTATCGGGCGATCGAGTTCGAGCAAAGCCAAATCATTGCGGACCCGTTCAGATGATACGTTTCCATCAAAAAGGTAATCTGGATGAACAACAGCGTAGCGCACATTGCGATAGGCCGATGCACGTCCGTTGCGCCATCCTGCTAGGAATTCGACCGTTTCATGATCGATCCGTTCCCGCGTTTGCTTATCGAAAAGGCAATGTGCCGCAGTGAGGACAATGTCGGGCGCAATCAGAGCGCCAGTGCAAAATCCAGTACCTCCGATATCTAAACGTCCGACTGCGTCCCACTCACGTCCATCGTTGGTCGTGTTCAAACGCTTAAGGCGTGCGTCTTGCGCAACCGCTGCAGACGTCACAACCAAGGCTATTACTGAAAGAGACATCCAACGACGCAAAGAAACGGTCCTTTAATTCTTCACGTCCGGCCTAATTCCAACTTAAGGCGAAATTAGGGCAAATTACCATATCAGCGTAGAATAGGTACCTGTGATTTGGCTACGCCCTTCTGATCCAAAGCAGGGGGGCGCGGTCCTCCCGTCGCCCAATCCAACAACTCAACCGTATGAACAATAGGCACGTCACTCGCAGACCCAATCTGCATCATACAGCCGATGTTTCCCGCAGCGATGATATCGGGGTTCTTTGCCTCAAGTGTGCGAACCTTACGATCCCGCAATTGTTGGGAAATTTCAGGCTGCATCAAATTGTACGTCCCAGCAGAGCCACAGCACAAATGCGGATCACGAGGCTCAACCACAGTAAAGCCAGCTTTCTTTAACAAGTCCTTCGGATACGTCTTGATCTGTTGACCATGCTGCAAAGAGCAAGCCGCGTGATAGGCGATTGTCAAATCTTCAACCTCTGGCTCGCCCAAATCAAGATCCATAAGCAGCTCACTCACGTCCTTGGCTATAGCGGCAACCCGTGCGGCGTCTTCTGCCATAGGATCATTGCGGAACATATGCCCGTAATCCTTGACCGTTGTGCCACACCCCGAGGTGTTGATGACAATAGCATCAAGGCCGCCGCGATCCATCTCAGCAGTCCAAGCTTTGATATTTCCCGCAGCAGCAGCGTGGCTTTCATCAGTCTTTCCCATGTGATGGGTCAAGGCCCCACAGCAACCAGCGCCTTTGGCCACAACGACGTCGCAACCCAATCTCGTCAGAAGCCGGATGGTCGCATCATTGATGTCAGTGTTTAGGGCCTTTTGCGCGCACCCAGTCATGAGGGCGACACGCTTTTTACGCGGCACTTTTGACGCAAAGGTTTGCGGATCGTCATTGCGACTGACCGGTGGGATAACTTTGGGTGCCATTTCCAGCATCGCACGTAAACGAGCATCAGGCATCAAACGGGCAAAAGGTCGGCCAATTTTCGCGCCAAGTAACGCCACCCTAAAACGCATGGGATAAGGCAGAATACGGGCAAGCACCCAACGCAGGGCTCGATCCATAAAGGGTCGTTTGTAATTCTGCTCAATGTAATCACGCGCATGATCTACAAGGTGCATATAATGCACCCCAGACGGACAGGTCGACATACAAGCAAGGCAGCTCAGACAGCGATCGATGTGCTTTACGGTCTTTTCATCAGGCACACGCTCGTTTTCAAGCATATCCTTGATCAAGTAGATACGGCCCCGTGGGCTGTCCAACTCATCCCCTAAGACTTGATAGGTTGGGCACGTGGCGGTGCAAAACCCGCAATGAACGCAATTTCGCAAGATCTGGTTAGAGCGTTTTATCGCAGGGTCTTTTAGCTGCTCTGGTGAAAACATCGTTTGCATGTCGAAACTTCCTTAAGACGTCATCATCTGGGCTGAGGCCAACCCGAACCATGGAATTGTTGTTGCCAAAGCCCCGATCACGGCGGTCCACCGCCTAACTGTGTGGCTTGGGTCGTTCTGTCGCAACATTTGTGTCACAAACGCCAAAATCGCGATCCATGCGATCCATATCGCCGCGATCCCTGCGTAAGTGACCAACGTGCTTTGCCCCCATCCGCCAGCGACATAACGCAGCACAAAGCCCAAAGCGGTCGCGCCAAGCGTTATACAGGCCAATCCCACAAATTGTTTTCGCGACGGTGCGCGACGCAAAAACAACAAGTAAACATAAGGGCCAAAGACAAATACAAACGCAAATATGATCACTAAGGCTGGCATCAAGCAGTCATTAATCCCACATTGAAAATCCCCTTAGGATCGAACCGTTGTCGTAAACCCGCGCTTAGTGCAGCAACCCCTTTGGTTTCCGCTTGGAACCGTGGCACGCCAGTGCCGCGCACCAATGTTGCATGACCTGCGATCCCTGCCAGTTTACGACGCAGGTCTTCGCCCGCTCCAGTGCGCAACCAAACCAAGCCACCCGCCCAATCCATTTGAGCATCCATAGCTTCACCAGCGGCAATGACGGCCGGCCCATCTGACGGCTTGACGGAAACCCGCCATACATCACCATCCTTGTCGTGAAAGTTGTCTACATCACGCAGGGCGGCCCAATCGGCGGCTGATGTTTGTGACGTTGTAAGCTCACCACCAAACTTACCCAACGTTTCACGCAATTGGCCTATGCGATATGCCACTGAGCCCTCAAAGCCTTCAACCCGGATCATCGTGGTCCCCCCACCTTGCGGCACATGCGCGGCACCACTGACATCATTGGGGGATCCCAAAGCCGCAGCCATTGCAGCAACTGCATCTTGCGCGCCCAACCCGTGAATACGCAAAGTCGCTTCTGTCTCTGCAATAGGCAACACTTTTAGGGACACTTCGCTTAAAACACCTAGAGTTCCCCAACTGCCTGCCATCAACTTGACGAGGTCATAACCTGTAACATTCTTCATCACGCGACCACCGTTTTTCACGATTGTCCCGTGGCCATCAACAAAGCGCACACCCAAAGTGAAATCGCGCGCCGCCCCCACTTGAATGCGGCGCGGTCCGCTAATGTTTCCAGCAACAACGCCGCCAATTGTTGGCTCGCCTTTGACACCAAGCAACCCGCGGCAATCCATCGGTTCAAAGGCCAATCTCTGCCCTTCAGCCGCAAGCGTTTCTTCAATTTCTCGCAACGGGGTTCCGGCTTTCACAACAACCGTCAAAGCGCCCGGCTCATATAAATCAATACCATTAAGACCAGTGGTTTTCAGCACATCACCTGCAACGTCTATTCCACGGGTTCCGCCACCGCGGATCATCAATGGACCCTTGGCTTGGGCTACGTATTCCGAGAGCTCTTTTTCATTTTTAGGCATCATCATCGTTTCTCATTCTAAAATTCTTGGAAACCCATCGTCTCTTATGCGAGCCAACGTTCATTCAGCTGCCAGTACCGCTTCACGACGATCTTCAGAAACGGCTAATGGAAACACCTTTGCCGCATTCAAAAGCCACTTTGGATCAAAGACGTCTTTGACCGCCAACTGTGCTTCTAAGTCTTCTGGGTCGTACTGGTAGGTCATCAAATCACGCTTTTCGATACCAACACCATGCTCGCCCGTCAGACAGCCACCAGCATCAACACAAAGCTTAAGAATTTCTGCGCCCATTTCCTCGCACAGCTCTAGATCCCCAGGCTTATTTGCATCGAACAAAATCAAAGGATGCATATTACCGTCACCAGCGTGAAAAACATTGCCGACCGGCAGACCAAACTGTTCTGATAGCTCTCCAATCCGGCGCAAGACCATTGGCAACTCTGACACTGGAATCGTTCCATCCAAGCACATGTAATCGCTAATTTGTCCCATAGCACCAAACGCGCTTTTACGACCCAACCAAATGGCCGCACTTTCCTCAGCAGATTTACTTTCACGCACCTCCACGGGGTTGTGCTTATTTGCGATTGCCACGATCCGTGCCAGTTGATCGTCAATCTCGGCCTCTGATCCTTCGACCTCGATAATCAGCAAAGCCTGACAATCTGGATAGCCGGCTTGCGCAAACTCTTCAGTGGTTTTGATGCAAAGCGCATCCATGAATTCAATCGCAACCGGCAACACACCTGCTTTAATAATGTCCGAAACGCATGCTCCCGCCACTTCGTTATCGTCGAACCCTACCAGAACTGGGCGTGCGCCTTCAGGTTTATGAAGGATCCGCAGCGTCGCCTCTGTCACGACACCCAGCTGACCTTCAGAACCGCAGATCAGGCCTAACAGATCCAATCCGCCAGCATCCAGATGAGCACCGCCAATTTCAACGATTTCACCGGTCATTAAGACCATCTTCACACCCATCAGATTGTTGGTTGTCACACCGTACTTTAGGCAATGAGCGCCGCCAGAGTTCATCGCGATATTACCTGCAATCGCACAGGCGAGCTGGCTGCTTGGGTCCGGCGCGTAAAAGAAGCCATCTTCTTCAACTGCACCTGTTACGCTTAAATTTGTACGCCCGGTCTGCACGCGTATGTAACGGTCAGCGTAGTTTGTTTCGAGCACATCATTCATCCGCGCCACGCCCAAAATCACGCAATCAGCAGTTGGCAGAGCCCCACCCGCAAGAGACGTGCCAGAACCACGCGGCACAACGGGCACACTTTCTTCGTGGCAGATACGCAGAACATCCGCGACCTCTTGCGTGCTGGCAGGCAAAACCGCGACCATAGGCGGACATCGATAAGCCGTGAGCGCATCACATTCGTAAGCCCGCGTCTCCATTTCGTCGTGGATAACCGCATCCTTGGGCAACACGCTTTGCAGTCGCTCAACCACACGCGCTTTGCGCGAGAGGACTGATTGGGAAGGTACTGGCATTTCCATAAACGAATCCTCTGGCAACTATACATTTGGTAAATTAATATTACCAATTTATCGGGATGGCAAGTTTTCATCTCGCGAGGTATCAATCATATATGACATGGACTGATCGCTTTGCCCTATTTGCCCCGCTTGATTTCGTTGGCTTGACCTTTTTGGTCACCTGCTGGCTTATCATTGGATTGATCATAGAAAACCCGCCCAAGAACAAGCCTTCGGTGTCAAATCTTATGGCGCAATACCGCCGCGAGTGGATGACACAACTGATCACCCGCTCCCCACGCATTTTTGACGCACAGATCCTCGGCAGTCTACGCCAGGGCACTGCATTTTTTGCATCAACCTCTATGCTGGCAATTGGCGGCACCTTGGCGATGATTGGAAATGGGGAACAACTTAGTGGCATCGCGAATGATCTGATCTTAATCTCTGACCCCGCTTTTGTGTGGGAAATTAAGCTATTGGTTATCGCACTGTTTTTAACCAACGCATTTCTCAAATTTGTATGGTCGAACCGCCTATTTGGTTACACCGCAGTTCTTGCTGCCGCTGTGCCTAACGAGGTTACAGACCCGCAGTGTATTCCCCGATCAAAACAGGCGGCAGAAATCGGCATCATCGCCGCACGTGGTTTCAATCGTGGGCTCCGCAGTATCTACTTCGCACTTGCTGGTGTGGCTTGGGTGATCGGGCCAATTGCATTAATTGTAGCGGCCCTCTTCACACTTGGGATTATCTATCGCCGTGAATTTGCATCTGCATCACGCCAAATACTCATGAACACAACCTCGTGAATAGGTACATCGCAACAATAAAGTAGGATGAAGGCATGAAACATATTTTACTGATCGCAGCCCTATGCGTTGCAGGCGTAGCTCAAGCTGATGAGCCCGAAATCACCAAGGTGGACGCTATCGAAATTGGCGGAAAATGGCGCTTTGATGTGACCATCCTACACCCGGACACCGGTTGGGAGCACTACGCTGATGGTTGGCGTGTGCTTGACATGGACGGGGCCGAGCTGGGCATCCGTGTTTTACTCCACCCCCATGTCAACGAGCAGCCCTTTACCCGCTCACTGTCAGGCGTAGAGATCCCCGACGGCACCAAGCAGGTTCAAATTCAGGCACGTGACTTGTCTCACGGCTGGAACGAAAACACGACTATAGTAGACTTAAACTAAGCAATCTTTGGAACATCGCGGGGGCCGTCATCACCGCGTTTGCGCGCAGGTGCAGCGCCTTAACAGCTTACACACGATGATATGGCGAACCAGCTAGAATTGATGCTGCACGATATAGCTGCTCGGTCAGCATGACGCGCACCATCATATGGGGCCAAACCATCGCGCCAAATGATAACAGGTGATCGGCCTGCGAACGCAATGATGGATCAATACCATCTGCACCCCCAATGACTAAGGCCAGATCACCACGCCCAGCGTCACGCCAATTGCCAAGACGCTTGGCAAAGGCAGGCGAAGTTTCAACCTTACCCCGTTCATCGAGACAACAGACCACTGCCCCTTTGGGAAGAGCGCGGCGCAATAGGTCAGCTTCAGCTGCCATTCCGCCGTTTTTGCGGTCTTCGACCTCAATCACCTTTACTGGGCCAAGGCCAAGGGCCCGCCCCGTGCGGTCAAATCGTGTGATGTAATCTGAAATGAGGTCTGCTTCTGGGCCAGCACGTAGCCGGCCCACAGCACAAATATGTACGCGCATCTCGTCGTGCGGTCAGTTGATTGGTTGTGTGTCGCCAGATGTTGGCATCCACATTTTTTCCAACTGATAGAACTCGCGCACTTCTGGGCGGAAAATATGAACGATGATATCGCCCGTATCGACCAAAACCCAGTCGCCTGTGTTCTTGCCCTCAATGCGGGACATGTGGCCAAACTCGGCTTTTAGGCGTTCAACCAATTTCTCGGAAATCGCGGAAACCTGACGAGACGAACGGCCAGAGCAGACGACCATATGATCGCCAATAGCCGTTTTGCCACGCAGATCAATCTGCACAACATCTTCGGCTTTATCATCGTCAAGCGAGGAAAGTACGGCGGCCAAAAGCGCATCGCTGTTGGCTTTGGATGTCGCAGACGCCATTAGCGCTGCCCCATCTTGCGTGACACCGGCCACGTCTGTTTGGATTGACAGGACATTGTCCTCCTAAGGTACGCACCGTCTGATCCCCGGTGCTGGGATTGTTTTATTTAACGCCCCTTACCCGACATTTCAACCGAAGCGCAACCATGCTGCATCGCGGCGTTGCGTCAAATCCTCAGTTAGGGCTTCTAGATATCATCCTTTGGCAGCATTTTGACTTCGCGTTGCGGGAAAGGAATCGAGATATCGTTGGCTTTGAACGCATCCCAAAGGGCCAGATAAACCGCCCCTCGAATATTGGTCAGCCCACCCGTAGGATCGTTTATCCAAAATCTAAGGATGTAATCCACCGAGCTGTCCCCAAACCCAACGATGTGGCAAACGGGCCGCTTTGGATAATCCAGCACGCGCTCGGCCTTGGTTGCGGCCTCGACTGCCAGCTCGCGC
Source organism: Ascidiaceihabitans sp. (assembly GCA_023301665.1). GTDB lineage: Bacteria > Pseudomonadota > Alphaproteobacteria > Rhodobacterales > Rhodobacteraceae > Ascidiaceihabitans. The sequence goes on along the minus strand of JALZUL010000049.1, from coordinate 3,175 downwards.
ACTTTATGTGGGTCATCGCCGTAAGCTGTTCCAAAGAAAATATCGAGCCGTACGTAATCGTTAGAATGCGACCAATTCACCACTTGCCCAGTGATCAGATCCTCATTTGGGATCAGATATTCTTTGCCATCTCTTGTGACCACAGACACATACCGCGCGCCCAGCGCATTGATCCATCCAAACGTCTCACCCAGCGAAATGACATCTCCCGGTTTGATCGACTTATCGAGCAAAATGATCACACCGGATACGAGGTTTGAGATCACCTTTTGCAGACCAAAGCCAAGCCCGACACCGATGGCACCTGTCAAAACCGCAAGGCCACTGAGATCAATTCCCACCGCCTCGATGCCCATAAAGAATGCCAGTCCATAGAAAAGGATCTGAACGCCCTTTACCGCGAGCACTTTCATTGATGGGCTCATGTCTTCGTTCAAGCGAATGCGCGATGCCGATGTGGTCGATATCACCCGCGCAACCGTGAACAATACGCCAATGATCACTAGCGCCGAAATCAGCGTCATTACCGATACACGGAAATCTCCAAACTCAAAGGCCAGACCGTCGAGGAATGCGCCCACCGTTTTCTGAACATTCAGGAAATATAGCGTCGCATAGACCCAAAGCGCCCATCGCACTGCCCTGCGTAGGCTACGATTGCGCACGAATCGCGAAACAAATGCGATCAAGACCCACGCCAAAGCCAATGTCGCGGCCAACCCAATGAGATAGGATCGAGACGGCCATGTTGTGTTTTGCATGACGCCCCAGACAGCCCAAGTCATCGCGGAGAACCAAATCAACCCCAATCGACGCCTTATCGGGACGATGATGCGCAATTGCCAAGTCTTCCAGCCCTCGTGCGCACGCACCCATCCTTGCACCCAACGGCCCGACACACCGTGCATGAAGTAAGCCACCAGCATGAGAGCTAGAATGATGAGCACCTGATAAAGTCGCCAACCAGGCATCATCAAGCTCTCAGCAAACCGCAGCGCGTCTAAGTAAAGGCCTTCAAAGGCTTGCACAAATGAAGGGGCGGGGGTGTTTTCTTGCTCCATACGCCAGTGTTGCATATCGCGCATCTCCCGCGCAATCACCGCAATTGCGGCGATTCACACTCATCTTGATGATAGACAGGCCCTTGCGAGACTCATGCCAGCCCTGTATCTGACCCTTCATGACATGGCTTTTCGACATCTGTGACCGCGCCCGATTGGGCGAACGTTTTTTTGGGGCAACCCACACCGTGCTGGCACGACTGTAGTCCGCCGCCTTATCGAAAACCGACAAAGTTTCAATCAAGACTTTAGCCAATACCGTAGCCAAAACCGAAGGGAGAGGACCACATGTCCCCCAAAACGCTATACGATAAAATCTGGGATGCGCACATCGCACATGAATCCGACGACGGCACTTGCTTGCTTTATATTGACCGCCACTTGGTCCACGAAGTGACAAGCCCACAAGCTTTCGAAGGTCTTCGTATGACCAACCGCAAAGTACGTGCACCTGATAAAACCATCGCCGTGCCAGATCACAACGTCCCAACAACTTTGGATCGTGCCGACGTAACAACCATGACAGAAGACAGCCGCATCCAAGTGGCTGCACTCGATAAGAACGCCAAAGATTTTGGCATTCATTACTATCCTGTTTCAGACGTTCGCCAAGGTATCGTGCACATTGTTGGCCCCGAGCAAGGCTGGACCCTTCCGGGCATGACGGTTGTGTGCGGCGACAGCCACACCGCGACACACGGCGCGTTTGGCGCATTGGCGCACGGCATCGGCACATCCGAAGTTGAACACGTTTTGGCAACACAAACGTTGATCCAGAAGAAGTCCAAAAACATGAAGGTAGAAATCACCGGCCACCTGAAACCAGGTGTAACGGCGAAAGACATTACAATGTCTGTCATCGGGAAAACCGGTACAGGCGGTGGTACTGGCTACGTGATTGAATATTGCGGCACCGCGATCCAAGAATTGTCCATGGAAGGCCGTATGACGGTTTGCAACATGGCCATTGAGGGCGGCGCGCGCGCAGGCCTGATCGCACCAGACCAAACAACATTCGATTATTGCAAAGGCCGCCCACACGCCCCGAAAGGCGCTCAGTGGGAAGCTGCGCAAACTTGGTGGGAAACCCTATATTCTGACGATGACGCAGAATGGGATATGATCGTGACCCTTAAAGGCGAAGACATCGCGCCTTCCGTGACTTGGGGCACATCCCCAGAAGACGTTCTTCCAATCGATGCTGTCGTACCTGATCCATCTTCTTTTACGGGTGGTAAAGTCGACGCCGCTGCGCGTTCTATCGACTATATGGGCCTGACTGCGGGTCAAAAATTGACAGACATTGAAATCGACACTGTCTTTATCGGGTCCTGCACCAACGGCCGCATCGAAGATCTGCGCGCCGCTGCCGAAATCCTGAAAGGCAAAAAGGTCAAAGACGGCATGCGTGCCATGGTCGTACCTGGTTCTGGCCTTGTACGTGCCCAAGCCGAAGAAGAAGGCCTTGCAGACATCTTCAAAGAGGCTGGTTTCGAATGGCGTATGGCAGGGTGTTCTATGTGTCTTGCTATGAACCCCGATCAGTTGGCTGAAGGTGAGCGCTGTGCGTCTACATCTAACCGCAATTTTGAGGGCCGTCAGGGTTACAAAGGGCGTACGCACCTTGTGTCACCAGGTATGGCTGCTGCAGCGGCTATCACTGGTAAGCTGACTGATGTTCGGGAGCTTATGTAACAACCTTTAAGCGACGAGGGGTCTGGAACTGTAGAGCGGTATTTTACCATCCTACCTTTCCAGCCCACGTTGCAGTACGCCGCGATGGGAATAGTTTTTGTACAAGACCGCAAAACCCCCCGCTCACGGCGCAACCAAGGTTAACTTACAGTTAAGCAAACATTTACGAATAGGCGGAATTCGTTAACCGCCGAAAGGATACGAAAATGGAAAAATTCGACAACCTCTCTGGTATTGCCGCGCCTATGCCGCTGGTAAATATCGACACAGATATGATCATTCCAAAGATCTTTTTAAAAACCATCAAACGTTCTGGCCTCGGCGTTAACCTGTTTGATGAAATGCGTTTTGATCGCCAAGGCAACGAAATCGCTGAGTTCGTACTGAACAAACCAGCCTACCGCGAAGCCTCAATATTG
>JALZUL010000048.1 GCA_023301665.1 Ascidiaceihabitans sp. | reverse complement strand
TAAGACAAAAAGCGAGACCTCGACCGGTTCTGTTGTGGTGGTTTGTGGCAAGCCTGACGACGTAGCGGCTGCTGCAGCGCCGCTTATGGCGGTGGCCGAAGGTGCGTTTATGACACGTGACCTAATCAACGAACCAGCGAATGTTCTGACAACGACAGAGTTTGCGGATCGCTTGGTTGAAATGGAATCGCTGGGACTAAAGGTGCAGGTTTTAGATGAGGATGAGCTCGCAAGCCTCGGAATGAGAACCCTTTTGTCTGTTGGTCAAGGCTCAGATGCGCCGTCCAAAGTTGTTGTGATGGAATGGAATGGTGGCGCCGCTGATGAGGCACCACTTGCTTTGGTTGGTAAGGGCGTCGTGTTTGATACCGGTGGTATCAGCTTGAAGCCCGCCGGTGGCATGGAAGACATGACCATGGATATGGGCGGTGCCGGCGTTGTGGCGGGCACGATGCGCGCTTTGGCATTGCGCGGGGCAAAGGCAAATGTTGTTGGTTTGGTCGGCTTGGTTGAAAACATGCCATCGGGCAATGCAACGCGCCCCGGCGATGTTGTGACATCGATGAAGGGCGACACAGTTGAGATCATCAACACCGATGCCGAAGGGCGTTTGGTACTGTGTGATGTCATGTGGTATGCTCAAGAGCGTTTCTCGCCAAAGGGCATGATCGATCTGGCAACACTGACCGGTGCGATTATTGTGGGCCTTGGCCACGAGAACGCTGGTGTTTTCTCAAACAACGATCCGCTGTGCAACGCATTCTTGCGCGCAGCCGCGGCCGAGGGCGAGGGCGCATGGCGGATGCCTTTGGGCAAAGGCTACGACGATCTGTTAAAATCACGTATCGCAGATATGAAAAACATCGGTGGGCGTGCCGCAGGCTCTGTAACAGCGGCGCAGTTCTTGCAGCGGTTTGTCAAAGATGACTGCCCTTGGATCCACCTTGATATTGCGGGTGTGGCCTCGGTCAAATCGGCGACGGCATTGGCACCCGCGGGTGCGACGGGTTGGGGCGTTATGGCTTTGAACCGGTTGGTCGCGGATATGTACGAAGCCGAGTGATGGGAGCCGCTTACTTTTATCACCTCACGCGGCATCCGGTTGATGTGACGCTGGCCATGCTTTTGGGCAAGGCTGGCGGCGTAGGCTGGCGCGTGGCTGTTCGGGGCGCGGATCTAGATCGTCTGCGCTGGCTCGATGAAAAACTGTGGGCAGGGTCTGAAACAGATTTCCTGCCTCACGGTCTAGCTGGCGGGGACAATGACGCCGATCAGCCTATTTTATTGACCACTTTGCCAGAGGCCGCAAACAATCCGCAATGTGTGATGTGCGTCGATGGTGCTGCGATTACAGCTGAAGAGATCGCGGGGCTAGAGCGTGTTTGCATTCTATTTGATGGCAATGACGATGAGGCGTTGAGCCAAGCGCGCCAGCAGTGGAAGGCTTTGAAAGAGGCAGGTGCATCCGCGCAATATTGGTCACAGGCTGATGGACGTTGGGAGAAAAAGGCCGAAACATAATTGGCTTAGCGCGTGAGTGACAGCACGTCTCCTGAGATTTCAATCCGCCCCCAGCGCTGTAAGTACCCCATGCCCAAAAGCGATCCGAAAAGCGCGCCGCCATTGACCACTGCGCGCACGTCGCGATCGACAATGTCACCCAGTTGCACGGTTTCTAGGGTCACGCTTGCCGTTTGGACTGTGCCGTTGGCGGTTTGAGCGCGGCCAAAGAAGGCTAGGTTGTCCACATCGATGCCAATGCGCTGCGCATCTTGTGCACTTAGAACAATATCTGTGGCACCGGTATCAACGACAAAATCAACAGGAATGTCGTTTATCGTGAGGCGAAGATAGTAATGGCCGTCGCGGCTGACGGGGACGCTAATTTGATTTCCGTCCGATGCTTGACGGCCCAAATGCCGCTCGACATCCCCCCAAACGCCAAAAGCGGCGATGGCCGCGACAAAGATCAAAGCCCAAATGGCGGCGTGTTGCGCGGATTGGCTGAGGTTTTTACGGCTTCTTGTCCATAAACCCACCGTTAAGAGCAAACCTAAAAGGCCTAGGTAAATAATTTGGGCAATGATGTCTCCGGACATGACTTAGCCACCCGCCACAGTAAGCCCAAAGTCGCGTAAACCGTCCAAAACGAATTGTATAGAAAGCGCAGCCAACAACATGCCCAATAGGCGTGTCACTACCGTGATGCCGGTTTTCCCCAAGGCTTTTTCAAGCATACCACTTGCAAGGAACAATAGCATAACCAACGCGACAACTGCAGCTGTGACACCCAGCACCAGAATGAGCCCCTCAGCACCTGGTTTTTGACCGGTCAAAAGAATGACTGAGGCAATGGCACCCGGACCGGCGATCAAAGGAATCGCCAGTGGGAAAACGGATGGATCATCGGCATTTTCGTCATCATCGGCTGTGTCTTCACGGCGTTGGGTGCGCCGTTCAAATAACATGTCCAGAGCAGTGATAAACAGCAATATCCCGCCAGAAATTCGAAAGGCAGGCATCGAGATGCCGATGAATTCGAGAACCGCTTCGCCCAATAGGCCAAAAAGGACAAGAATACCCATGCCAATGAGGCAGGACCGTGCGGCGATTTTTTGGCGCGCTGAGGCAGATTTGCCTTGGGTCATCGCTACGAAGAGTGGGGCCAATCCGACTGGGTCAATGACCACGAACATCGTGACAAAGGCGGTGATCAGAAATGTTGTGTCTAGCATGCCTAACCTTTCAAACCAGTCTGTTGTTGCTTTTAACTATCATCCAAACCTAATTGGCAGGGCGGATCAAGGGGTCAAGCCGGTCCGGCTTTTTCAAGTTTTTCTAAATCTTGCATCCAAAGAGATTCGGCACGATCAAGTGCGCCCATAACTTCAGCGTATTTCTTTTGCCAAACTTCCATCTCGCCAAGTTTTGCGTCCTCATAAAGGGCAGGGTCAGCCAGCTTCTTGGCCAGCTTATCACGCATTTCGTTAAGCTTGTTTACACGCGCTTCGGATTTACGGACTTCTGCGCGCAGAGCCAAAATTTCGTCGCGGCCCAATTGTTTGGCTTTTGGTTTTGGCGCGTCTGTTTTTGACTTTG
>JALZUL010000047.1 GCA_023301665.1 Ascidiaceihabitans sp. | reverse complement strand
CGTAGCGATTACAGGAATCACTGGTGATTACCCTGGTTACATCACAGGCATTGTTTTCGCATTGGTTGTAGGTGCGGTAATAGTTGGTGGCGTGAAATCCATCGCGAAAGTGACCGAGAAGGTCGTTCCATTCATGGGTATCTTGTACGTTGGTGCGGCTCTGATCGTACTGATCGTGAACTACAACATGATCGGTTGGGCTTTTGGCCAAATCTTTGCTGGTGCCTTTTCTAGTCTGGGCATTGCTGGCGGCGTGGTTGGTGCCTTGATCCAAGGTTTCAAACGGGCGGCGTTTTCTAACGAAGCTGGTGTTGGCTCTGCGGCGATTGCACACTCTGCGGTGAAAACCAAAGAACCAATTACTGAGGGTTTCGTATCCTTGCTTGAGCCACTGATCGATACAGTTGTGATCTGCACAATGACCGCGTTGGTTATCGTGATTTCCCAACAGTTGATCATCGATGCAGACACAGGCAACTATGTGATGAACGAAGCGGGCAGCGCAATCGCGACTGTCGATGGCAACACAGGTGTGGCCCTAACAGCTGCGGCCTTTGGGTCTGCTATCAGCTGGTTCCCATTCGTTCTGGCAATCGCGGTTATCTTGTTCGCGTTCTCCACAATGATTTCATGGTCCTACTACGGCTTGAAAGCATGGACATACTTGTTTGGCGAAGGTCAAACATCTGAGCTCGTGTTCAAGGTCATCTTCTGTATCTTCATCGTAATCGGTGCCGCAGCCAGCCTTGGCCCGGTCATTGATTTCTCTGATGCGGCGATCTTTGCGATGGCGGTTGTGAATATCTTCTGCCTCTACTTCTTGATGAAAATCGTTCGCACTGAACTGGCGTCATACGCGGCGCGTTTGAAGTCTGGCGAAATCAAGAAATTCAAGCACTAAGACACGCTATAAACACTCAGAAATACCGCTCCACTGGGGCGGTATTTTTCGTTTTGCTAAGCCTAAAATATGGCCACGCTCCGAGTGCTTGGCAGCGCTTGACCAGCCCCCGCAATTTACCCTATACGGACCAAGTCCGGAACCGACGTGAGTCGACCGGACCTTTTGTGCTGTGGTCGCTTCTTCGCGGTGTTTAGAGCAGGGCAAAGGTTGATAAGGAATGATGACGTTATTCTCTGGCGGGCGCGGCGCTTTCAAGCATGCGGACCCGATGAAGGCACAGAGCTCTGACATCGCGCACAATCAGTGGGAAAACCACGTAATTTAGGAGAAGCGTCAGATGAACCTGATCGCACAACTTGAAGCGGAACAAATCGCCGCTCTAGGGAAAGACATCCCTGATTTTAAAGCCGGCGACACTGTTCGCGTAGGTTTTAAAGTAACCGAGGGTACGCGTACCCGTGTTCAGAACTATGAAGGTGTGTGCATCGCGCGCAACAACGGCAAAGGCATCGCCGGCTCTTTCACTGTTCGTAAGATTTCTTTTGGTGAAGGCGTTGAACGTGTGTTCCCGTTGCACTCCACCAACATCGACGAGATCGTAGTTGTACGCCGCGGCCGCGTTCGTCGCGCCAAGCTGTACTACTTGCGCACACGTCGCGGTAAATCCGCACGTATCGCTGAAGATACAAACTACACGCCGCTTAAAGCGTAAGGAGCTGGGTAGATGAAAAAAGATACACATCCTGAATACCACATCATCGACGTCAAAATGACCGATGGCACAGTATACAAAATGAAATCCACTTGGGGCGCTGAAGGCGACCAATTGGCATTGGACATCGATCCAACAGTTCACCCTGCGTGGACAGGCGGCAACAGCCGTTTGCTCGACACTGGTGGTCGTGTTTCCAAGTTCAAAAACAAATATGCAGGTTTGGGCTTCTAAGCTTTTACCATGTATTTGGAATAGGGGCGTCATCTGCAAGGGTGACGCCCTTTTTCGTTTTCAAGCTGAACGCTTGAGGATTTAGTAACCAACGCTATGTCAGGATGTTCTTCGAAGCTGCCGCTGGAGAACCTATTTTGAACATGTCCGTCCGCACGTCTTATCGTGATCGATTGCCCACTTACTCGCGCTCACCACGCCAAACGCGGACACGAAAATTACGTATACGCATAAAGAACATCGAGAACATGTTGGCGCATGGGAACGTTGAAATTGCCACACTCGCCGCACAAAGCTTGTTGCAGCGTGTGCCCTATGATGTGCGGGCGCTGTCGCTTGCTGCGCGCTGTTTGATGGCACGGCAAGATCCTGAAGCCGCCCTACAGCTTTACGATCGCATTTTGCTTCAAGAAGATTCGGATGATGTTTGGAACGCTAAAGCACATTGTTTGATAGCGCTTGGTCGCCCAAGGCGGGCCAGCATAGCATTTTCACGTGCAACCGCATTGGCGGGTGATGGTAAATTCGTGGCCCAACAAGCGGAATGCTTATTGGACGCTGGCAAAATTGCGCAAGCCCATGCACTGCTTGAGGCCACCCCCCCCGAGCACGCCACCCCAAAGCATCAGTTGGTCTATGCAAACACGCTTGCGCAAATGGGCCGTACCAAAGATGCATTTGAAATCGCCAGTACGCTCAGCACTGAGGATCAAACTGGGCAGGCGATCCTGCTCGCAGAGCGGTGCAGCCCCCAAGCATCGGCTTTTACAGCCCTTTGCGAAAAGGTTGTTCAAACCGAAGGATCACCCATACTTTTGGCCGTGGTTGCAAAGGCGCATCCGCATTTAATTTCAATCGCCCAAGAAGAGAAATTGAACCAGATCGCGCAATCGCTGCAGTCAGATGATCACACCAAAGCGCAAGCACATTTGGCATTATTTAGGGTATACAATCATTGCAGGGATAGCTTTGCTGCATTAGCGCATTTGCGTCATTTCCACGCGTACCGGCCCAAAGAAGCCTATCATCGCAGCTATGAAAGTGCGTTGTTCATAAAGCTGATGCAGCTGAATTTCACCCCATTACAAGCGTCAAAAACGGCGGTTTTACCTCTGTTTGTGACAGGGCTTCCAGGGTCTGGTCGCCAAGCGGCAGGCAGGGTTTTAATGCAAGCCGCAGATTGTGCACCAGCGCAACCCTTATCGATTGTCCCAGCGGTTATGGCCCGTTTCATGCGGACCCTGCGCGACCGCGCGGATCATAACGTTTCACGCCAAGAGCTTATAAAATTGCAAGCAGAACTGCGCGACGGATTGCTGCAAGCGGCCAACGGGCGTGACGTTGTTGTTGATACCAACCCAAGTAATTTCAAATGGTCCGGTCTTTTGGCGGCCGCTTTGCCAGAGGCGCGTATCATCCATATGCAGCGGGATCAGATGAGCACCGGTTGGGCATTCCATTCCGGAGGATGGGCGGGCCGCGATTTTGCCTGCCAACATTCACTTGAAGACATCCGCGTCTATCAGCTTCGCAGCGCCAAACTAATGCACCATTGGGAAAGCGATAGTTCGGCTAGAATCATGGGCGTATCGGGGGATGCATTGGCGCGCCAAAGTGGTGCAACAGCGCGCGCATTGGTCGATGCATGCCAGCTGAAGTGGTCCGCCAATTGTGAGCTTTTACGGGCACAACCCGATCGCGAATGGCATCGGTATGCCGCATATCTAAACCCACTCAGACAAGAGAATAATTCCATATGTGCCTTTAGCCCAAATCAAAGCATAGGTGGCGCTTTCCAAACCTAAGCGCGCGCCATATACTTCGTTAAAACAAGCCTGTCTCGCGTACGACACAGGCATAGGGGACAAGTAAATGGCGCATATTATCGTCGTCGGAAACGAAAAAGGTGGCGCAGGGAAATCAACGGTTTCAATGCACGTGGCAACAGCTCTTTCACGGATGGGCCACAAAGTCAGCGCTTTGGATCTGGATCTTCGTCAACGCACATTTGGTCGGTACGTTGAAAACCGCGCCGATTTTTTGAAAGCGTCTGGTCTGTCCCTCCCAAGCCCCGAAGTCCATGAGTTGCCCGAGATTTCAGCCGATGCGCTGAAACCCGGTGAGAACATCTATGACCATCGTTTGTCTGCAGCCGTGGCCACTTTGGAAGGTGACAATGACTTTATCTTGATCGACTGTCCCGGCTCACACACACGTTTGAGCCAAGTGGCCCACTCTTTGGCCGATACGTTGATCACACCGCTCAACGACAGTTTCGTTGACTTTGACCTTTTGGCGCGTATCGACGCCACGGGTGAAAAAATCAAAGGCCCATCTGTTTACTCTGAAATGGTTTGGAACGCGCGCCAGCTTCGTGCTCAAGCGGGATTAAAGCCTATTGATTGGATCGTGGTGCGCAACCGCATGGGTGCGCAGCGCATGGTTAATAAGGAAAAGATGGAGCGTGCGATTGGCATGCTTGCCAAACGCATCGGTTTCCGTGTTGCCCCCGGTTTTAACGAACGGGTGATCTTTCGTGAGCTGTTCCCACGTGGACTGACACTGCTTGATCTGAAAGATATCGGCGTCAATCAGTTGAACATTTCAAATATCGCGGCGCGTCAAGAATTACGTGATTTGATGAAGTCCTTGAAATTGCCTGGGGTCTCGATCGACTTCTAAACACTAAGGGGGCACGCTATGAATTTTCTGACGCGTACGGGAAAACCGCTGCCACAGCACATCGTGCAAGCCGCCAAATCCGCTGGTGACACAGAGGTAAACCGTCGAGAATTCTTGGCTATGGCAAGCGCCTTTGGGGCTTCGGCCACGACCGCCTATGCGATGTTGGGCTCTGTCCGCCCTGCCCTCGCCCAAGAACATAAAACCGGTGGCACTTTGCATTATCAAACCGAAGTGCGCGCGTTGAAAGACCCCCGCCGGTTTGACTGGCCCCAAATCGCAAATTTCTCACGTGGGTGGCTCGAGTATCTCATTCACTATGAAAACGATGGTACATTCCATGGGCGGCTTTTGGAAAGCTGGGACATTTCAGACGATGCCAAAACCTACACCTTGAATCTGCGCAAAGGTGTGAAATGGAATGACGGCACGGATTTCACCGCCCAAGACGTTGCGCGCAATATCATTGGCTGGTGTGACAAAGAGCTCGAAGGCAATTCGATGGCCAGCCGCTTTGCGACCTTGATCGATGCCAGCACGGGCAAGGCGATTGACGGTGCCGTCGTCGTCATAGACAGCCACACGGTCCAATTGAGCCTGCCTGTCGCCGATATTTCGTTGATCGCGGGCATGTCAGACTATCCCGCGGCGATCGTACCGGCATCATACACGCCTGAAACGATGTTGAGTAACCCCGTTGGAACGGGTCCCTATACACCTCAATCTTTTGAAATCGGGGCGAAGGCCGTTTTGGTCCGTAATGAGGATCACACATGGTGGGACGCGGGCAATGGGGCTTATATGGACCGTATCGAGTTCATCGATTATGGGCACGACCCTGCCGCATGGCTGGGTGCCGCAGAGGCGGGTGAGATCGATATGACCTATTCGATGGACGCCGCGTTCATCGATATTTTCAATCGGTTGGAGGGGTGGGACACCAACACCGTCCAATCCGCCGCGACGGTGGTTATTCGGACAAACCAAAAAACCGAAGTTGATGGCCAAACGCCCTATGCGGACAAGCGGGTGCGCCAAGCGATTGCGATGGCAGTCGACAATGCAGTGCTCTTGGAGCTGGGAATTGATGGGCACGGGGTCACCGCCGAGAACCATCACGTGGGTCCGATGCATCCTGAATATGCGGAATTGCCAAAGCAAACATTCGATCCAGAAGCCGCGAAAGCCCTGATGGAAGAGGCAGGCATGGGCGATTTTGAACATGAGCTTGTCTCGATCGACGACGCTTATCGACGTGATACGACCGACGCTGTTGCCGCATTGTTGCGCGATGCTGGTTTTCAGGTGAAACGCACAATTTTGCCCGGCTCCGCCTATTGGAATGACTGGAACA
>JALZUL010000046.1 GCA_023301665.1 Ascidiaceihabitans sp. | reverse complement strand
CCTTGCCTATATCGATTCAATAGTCGCGCGTGATGTCCTTTTGGGTAATAAACTGTTCACTGGCATGCGCCTGTTTTATGCAACATTACCCGCGACAGGCTGTATGGCAGCGGCCATACTAACAATGGGAACAACCAATCTGTTGTCCTCGGCCGCACGCGCGTTTTGCTTTTTCACACTTGGTATCAACGTCCTAGCGTTATTCATTTTGCCAATGGTTATGAGCCAAAGGTTGTTACTGTTTCAGCTTCTCATCTCTTCGTATCTTGTGACCTGTCTACTGCGCGGCAAAGTGACTGGCCTGCGTTGGCTGGTGCTTGCTATCATCTTATTTCTAGCCACTTGGATTCTACGCGAGAGCATAACCAACGCACAGATTGAACGATCGGCAATAGACATCGGCATTCAGAAGCTTGCCTTCTATTACGTTAACGATCTTTGGAATGGATTTGCCCCACTACAGGCAGAAATCCCACATACCTTGGGTGGGGTTTCATTGCGTGGGTTTATGTTTCTAACCTTCACTGACGGCACATTTTCTCAAATTCTTCGACCCAAAATGGACCAGCTTGATAGTGTTCTAGGCGGAGGCGACTTCCCTTTTTTCACGGCAGCCTACGTCGATTTCGGCCCCTTTTTTGGCGCTTTTTTCATCGGTCTTTGCGCCTTCATCTTTCGGATAGTTTACCACAAATCTCGTCACAGTTTTATTTGGGCATGCGGTTATGCCCAGCTTGGAGCCGCATTACTCTTCTCGACACATGGGATCTATTTCACCCACCAGAATTTTTTATTTTCCATCGCTCTTATTTGGACCATTCATTTCCTCGTTCACAGGATGTCGATACGAAATCCTAAAATCCACATACTAACTGCCCATGCTTAAACTTGGCGGCATCCAATTCATCCGCGCTTTTGCAGCTGTTTTCGTTCTGATTGGCCACGCGATTGCAGAGGCCGAACACTATTTCGAAATCTCCATGCGCCTTCATTTTATCCCTTGGACCCGTGGTGTTGATATTTTTTTTGTCATCTCGGGATTTATAATCACCCTATCGATAACACGTTACGCTGGGCGCCCAGTCGCGTTCCTTCAACGTCGTTTGGTACGTATCCTGCCCCTTTATTATTTATTCACAACGCTCATGGTCTTAACCGTTGTGTTCTTCCCCAGCGGCCCGAAAGAGACTGTATTTGATCTGGGGCAAATTCTAACGTCTTATGGTTTTCTGCCTTACGAGAGGCCTGACGGTAGAATTGCGCCAATCCTGTCGCTGGGCTGGACACTCAATTACGAGGTTTTCTTTTATGTCTTATGTGCTCTGTGCATGCTGGTCAGACAGACAACCGTAGCCATTTCAATCTTCATCGGCTTATTGGTCGCAATTGGTGCCACTGCTCAATTAGATACAGCCCATGCGATTTTTTGGACCAATCCTATAATCGTTGAATTCCTCTTTGGTATTTTTCTGGCAAAAATCTATCAAGCTGGTTGGGTTCGACCCAATGCCCTCCTTGCTATGGTTGTTTTCGGGGGTGCGCTCGTTCTTTTGGTGGCTTTACACACTACACAATTGTCACGTTTTGTTGCTGCCGGTTTACCCGCTTTCTTTATCGTCGCCGCAGGCACGTTATTTTGCCCACCAAACGTCCAAGGCTGGCAAATCTTAGGCGACGCATCTTACGCTCTTTATCTATCCCACCGCTTTACCCTAAGGCTAACGACGATCTTGCTTTTGCCCATTCTACCGTCATCTATTTTAGGATCATGGGTATATGTTTTGTGCGTTAGTGGGTTCTCAATCGGCGTCGCACTGCTTGTTCACTTTTGGATTGAACGACCATTTCTAAACCCAATCCAGAAACCGGTTTTTACATGAAACCCTTGTTTTGGTCCGTTCTTTTGCAATGGTCCCGGTTCGGGATAAATGCCGTTGTCTTCTTGGCTGCGGCACGGTTTTTATCTCTCGAAGAGTTCGGAGCCTTTGCAACAGCGTTTGGCGCAATAAAGTTGATGCAGGGCTTTCACAAAGCTGGAATCAGCGAGACTGTCGTGATCAAAAAAGCAAGTGCACTACGCCTAGATGCTCTCTTCGCGTTGGGTTGTCTTTCCGGCTTCATTCTAGCAGCAACCTACCTAACTTTCTCAATCATGCTCGGTTTTGATCGTTCATTCTTATACATGGCCATCGTCCCTGTTTTTCTCGGTGTATCTGCGACCAGCGATGGTCTACTTCGAAAACAATTGAACATGCGTGCCCTTGCACTCAGAACTCTATTTTCCCAGATCGTCGCAGCAACAGCGACATTTATCGCTTTAACCCTCGACGCTAGTGCAGTGGCTTTAATCGTATTCACGACCCTAAATAGCTTCTTATCAGCCACGCTGTCGATCATGTTGGCACGATGGGTTCCAACAAGACCCCCGACGGTTTGGCAAATCCGTTTAACGCTAAAAACGGTGCTGCAAATAGCTGGCCGCGACGGCTTAAATTCCGGAATTTTTCCTCTTATCCAAATCACCATTGGTATGTTTATTGGACTTCCGGCAGCCGGAGCATTCCAAATCGCGACTCGTGTCATGTCGATGCTTGACGCCCTGACACTCGCACCATTGAGATACCTTGCGCTGCCAAAGTTTGCCGCACATAAAACCGGCCCCGTTTTTGAGTCGGAAATTCAAAAGAGTTTAA
>JALZUL010000045.1 GCA_023301665.1 Ascidiaceihabitans sp. | reverse complement strand
AAAGCCCCGGTTCAGAAAAGGCACGTTCTTTTGCCAAAACAGCCGCAGCCGAACTTAAGCCTGTCATCTTTGCCACTTGCTCTGCCGTGCACTGTCCAAAGCCATGAAACAGGTTCCTGAGTTTATGAGGGAGGCTTTGTATCGAAGAGATTATTTCTTTATAATGAACGGGACTTGCACCGAGATGCAGTGCTTTTTCAGGCAACAAGCCTGCGCCATTTTCCACAATTGCTGGCCATTGCTCTAAGCCGAGCTCACTTCGCAAAACAGCAATTTCTGGAGCGGTTTTACTGCTGGAAAGCACCACCCCATCACCCCTCAGCCGAAGTGCATCCAAAGCCGGTCTGGCAGGCTCCCACTGGTAAGTAGAATGGTCAAGCAACGTTCCATCAAGGTCAGTAAAGGCGATCAATCTATCAGTGCAGTTCATACCTAAAGGATTGTCGTGATGCCCAACTGACTACAATGATTTACAGCACCCACAGTAAAACAACAGACCAACGCGCATGCACAGTGATTAAAAATTGTGCATCTCGCGTTTTCACTTTTCCAGATACGGGCCGCTATTTGATGTCTGTAGCGTACCCATGATCTGATAAATCTGGCTTCGAGAACAAACTTAAAAATACGCGGTTAGGGCCTATTATAAGTTTTGAATTGGCCCGCATGATCTCTGACTTAATGCGACAAAGCATATCGGGACTTTGCAATAACACACAGACCAGCCTGCAACACATGTCTATCTCGAGCTGGCATCGTTCAATGACCAATCGTACTCGTATCGGTCAATCTGGCCACGCGCAGCTAGGAGACCCTGTTTGGCTCGTGGTGCCTTTTCAAGTAAATGCGCGAAGACTTCTTTGTTATCTTTGCCAAAATCTTCCCGAAACCAAATGAAAATCTTTGACGCAGTGACACGCCCATTCTTATCCACATGAAGACCTCGATCGTCAGCAAGATACCTTTGCTCGGCAATACTAAAGTCAGCATCCAATGAAGCGCCACGCCAAGCTTGTGGGGCTAAGTTCGGGCATGACACCGCAGCACAATTCAGCGCGTAATGGATACGCGGTTCATTATACACTGGGCGAATTATTCCATGCTCGATATCGTTCAAGCTAATTGGTGTACCATCCACTGTAAGCTCTTTGCGGTTCCACGGTCCGATACTTAGCGGGCCATCTTTAATGTCTCTGATACTCTCCACAGGATAATTCTCGAGCACAACGCGAATGGTCTGCGCGTTATATAAATTGATCCAGAACGCCAACTGATTATCACGTTCTAACTGGCTCGGATCTAGGGCTTGTAAGCTGTCGATGAAATTCACAAGAGCGGCTAGATCCGTATCCGTAACAGCGCTGTAATTGAGCCTTGCGATACCCATTTCATCCTTTGTCCAATATCGCTTTAAAAACTGGTCATAGACGGCATAGTTTACTGACGTCGTCTGCTCGCTCCCTTGGACAGCAAATGCTTCAGACAACAAACTAGGTTTAGGCAAGGCAATCCTCTCGACAGAGGCGCAAGCACCTACAGTAAGGGCTAAGGCCGCCGTTATCAAAAAGCGTTGCATAAGTCTCATTCCCTCAGACGTTGGTTGCCGCAAGACTAGATGCAAGCGCGATCTACCTTCAATGCCCCTCGCGAAGACGTGCTCAAAAGAGAGGGCAGGTACTGACTATACGCGAACCGGAAAAACCAGTTTAATGGCCGGCAACGACGACCCGGCCTAATAAACTAAGGTGCTTTAACAATGACACTTACGACAGGCTTCGAAACAACCGAATCCGCTGACGTTCGCACCATACTCTTGCGCCATTTCGATCTGATGCGCGAGGGGTCACCCCCTGAAAGCTGTCACGTTATGGATCCACAATCATTATTGGAAGCTGGGGTTGTTTTAATGGGCGTACGAGATTCAGGCACCCTACTCGCTGTTGGCGGATTAAAAGCGCTGTCTTCTCAGCATGCAGAATTGAAATCCATGCACACGATTTCCGAGGCGCGCGGCCAAGGTATTGGCCAATTGCTGTTAAACTGTCTGCTAGAGCATGCGCAGACTGCAGGCTTCGCCCAAGTCAGTTTAGAAACAGGGACTGCTGGCATGTTCCAATCCGCCCGTAAATTATACCAAACGCACGGGTTTAAGGAATGCCCACCATTCTCTGATTACGTTTTTGACCCATTGAGTGTGTTCATGACGCAAACTATCTAGGGTTCAGTCCCTGATGGGTCTTGCCAAGCCATGCCAGATGCAAGAAAACAAAAACCAGCGGTTCCTTAGCTCAACTGGATAGAGCAGCCCACTTCTAATGGGCAGGTTGAGGGTTCGAGTCCTTCAGGAATCGCCATTTTTTAGAGTAGATAACGTCAGACATCTAAAGACCGTCTTTTCGACAAAAAACGGTTTTCTATGGCACCATCAAGCTCGCTGTAAAATTAATGCATATAGTTCAGCGACTTGCTTAAAGCTTCTGCGTTTCTCTAGCTATCGCGTCCCTCAAACCCATACCGTTGCCCCGAAGCATTGACACTTACTATGCGCTTCGTTCACGTTGCGTTCCATCGGCTCCGGAGCCTTTTCATTTTCAATCGCCGAACCAAAAGCGGTTCAGGCTTTCTTGGGCACAATGCGCATGGATTCGTGCTTTGAAAGGACGCCCCCATGACACTCTCGAAAACCCCAATTCCATTCTGCTCGCTCAAATTTATCGATCATCTGCCTCGCCTCCGAGAGGTTGAAGATCGTCTCAAAGAAACATTGCGCGAGATGAGGAACCGGAAACTAGTCGCTGCGGGGAGTGAGGATCGCGGCGATGATCTAGCCCTATGGTACCAGCTGATCAACGATGATGATCGCGATATGATAAAGCGCCGTGCAATCCGGTTTTTAGAGCGAATGCAGAGCCTATCTGGCATGGGCCATTTGCCGGATCCCTCCAAGACCCAATTGAACGCATTGCGAGATGGCGTCTCAGTGACCCATATCCACACCGAACACAAAGCGGACGAGATCGCAGCGGCGTTGCATGCTGAGATGCCTTGGATGGCGCCCGCGACCGAAGAGGTCTGGCATGGCCTCAGGCGATCCGCGCGAGAGGGTTTGCCTGGATTACGATTTAACCCGCTAGTGTTGGTCGGGTCACCTGGCATCGGTAAAAGCTTTTGGGCGCGCCGTCTGGCGCATCACCTTGCGGTGCCCACAACCAAAATCGAGGCAACGGGCGAACCCGGAACGTTTTCATTGGTAGGAACGCAGCGAGGATGGAGCAGCGCCGCACCGGGCAAACTTATGCAAACCGTACTTCGCGAGCGCCATGCTGGCCCGCTCGTAATCGTTGATGAGGTCGAAAAGACTGGAGACGTCAATGCCGATAACGGAACGCGTCATACGTTAACGGATGCTCTGTTGCCTTTGTTAGAGCGTATGACGGCGGAAGGTTGGGAGTGCCCATTTTACCAAATGCGCTTCGACATGTCCTGGGCCAACTGAACCGCCCCTTGTTTGCCGGAGGCTGATTACTTCGTCTCATGCGACCATATCTAACGCATTCAACTGTGCATAGTACCTCTCTTCTGCTTCTGC
>JALZUL010000044.1 GCA_023301665.1 Ascidiaceihabitans sp. | reverse complement strand
TACGAAGCACAAGACAGTGATGACGAAATGCTGTGCTTGGGGCCAAACGTTGGCGTCTAAGCCGTAAAGCGGATTACTCTTACCAAGTGTTACCGCACCAAGGTTTTCCAGTTGGTTGATTTTTAATCATTTTAAGCATCTTTGGGGCAGCTTTCAAATAAAACCCTTTTGCTTGGTGAGAAGCGGCTATGCAGAATCTGCATTGGTAACTTTGCCGCCAATCCGCTAAACATATTTCAGGGAGGAACCAAATACTCGACAACTTCGAAAGGTTCCAAAATGTCAGTAAGCACAACAAACATTCCATCATTCTTCGGTGGTTTCGGCGCAGCAATCTCTGCGGTTTTTACATACTTGATCGAGAACGGCTCGATGGCACAAGCTGCAGAAGCTCGTTCACGTCAAATCTCTGAACTCGAAGCAAAAACAGACGAAGAGCTTGCAGAAATGAATCTGCGACGCGACCAGATCGTGCACTATGTCTTCCGCGATATGATGCACATCTAAGCTTCGGTTAAATCCAACATATATCATCTTGACAGTGGGCGCGGGGCGGTCCAACGCTGACCTCATGTTAGACCTGCGCCCTGTTGGATATGTGATCGGTTTGTTGGTGACCATGCTCGGGGTCGCCATGCTATTGCCATTGCTCATAGATTTGAGTGAAGGGCTGGGCCATTGGCCCGCGTTTGCCGAGAGCGCGATGATCACCGTGTTGGTTGGTGGCATCGTATCGCTAAGTTGCGCCAATGCAGGGCGACAAGGCTTAACAATCCAACAAACCTTCCTTTTGACCACTGGTGTTTGGCTGCTTTTGCCCGTTTTTGGCGCGTTGCCCTTTGTTTTTGGCGCAACCGAAGCGCGTTACGTGGATGCGTTTTTCGAGGCAATGTCTGGCCTGACAACAACCGGCTCTACCGTTTTTTCAGGATTGGAAACTTTGCCCAAAGGTTTGCTTTTGTGGCGCGGTATTCTGCAATGGCTCGGCGGAATTGGCATTATTGTTGTGGCAATGGTTTTTCTGCCAGAGCTGCGTGTTGGGGGGATGCAGATTTTCCGATCTGAGGGCTTTGATACCTTTGGTAAAATCCTGCCCCGCGCGACAGAAATTTCATCACGAATATCAGTCATTTATCTTACACTTACCTTGGTTTGTGCTTTTGCATATCTTTCGTCGGGAATGGATGCCTTTGACGCAACCGTACATGCCATGACAACAATTGCGACAGGTGGGTTTGCCACGAATGATGCCTCTTTCGGTGCCTTTCCTGCAGCGTCCGAGTATGTCGCGACGGTGTTTATGTTGCTGGCAGCGTTGCCGTTTGTGCGTTTTGTGCAACTTAGCGCTGGATCCGCCAAGCCGTTGTTAGAGGATACCCAAATTCGCGCATTCTTTGGAACCGCGCTTGTTATTGTAGGGTTGATCGCGGCGTGGAACCTGACGCAAGGCGGGGAACCCATAACAGAAGAAACGGTGCGCAAGGCATTGTTCAATTCGGTGTCATTGCTCACCGGAACTGGCTACGCCAGCGCAGATTATATGCAATGGAGCAGCTTTGCAGTCTCAGTGCTGTTTTTTACCGGCTTGATTGGCGGCTGTGCGGGATCAACAGCTTGTTCGATCAAGGTGTTCCGTTATCAATTGTTGTTTGCTTCGATCAGCGCCCAATTGCGAAAGACCCGCAGCCCGCATGGCATATTTACTCCGCGCTACGCAGGGCGCGCAGTGGGGGAGGATGTGTTAAGCTCGGTGATGTCCTTCTTTATGTTCTTTATTGTGACCTTAGGGGTTGTGGCTGTGATGCTGGGCATGACGGGCCTAGATTTTACAACTTCGATTTCAGGCGCTGCGGCAGCACTTGCCAACATTGGTCCGGGTTTAGGGGATCAAATTGGCCCAGCCGGTAATTTCGCCGGACTAAATGACACTGCAAAATGGTTGCTGTCTGCGGCGATGCTCATTGGCCGGCTCGAGTTGCTGGCTGTTTACGCTATTCTTACTGTTCAATTCTGGAGAGCTTAATGTCTAGGCCAACCAACGTTACCACGCGCCCACTTGGCGCGCAAATTTCGCATATGCTCAAAGACCGCGGTGTCGATGTTATTTTTGGCATCCCTGGGGTCCACAATCAGGAAATGTATCGCGGGATTGAAGAGGCGGGGATCAAACATGTTTTGGCGCGTCATGAACAAGGCGCCGGTTTTATGGCGGATGGTTATGCCCGCGCCACAGGTAAACCTGGTGTCGCCTACGTGATCACCGGACCGGGCGTGTGCAATATTATGACACCGATGGGGCAGGCCTACTCTGACAGTGTGCCGATGTTGGTGATTTCGTCGTGCTTGGATGAGATAGCGGCTCAAAAAGGCCAGCTACATCAGATGAACGATCAGCGCGCCGCGGCAGCAACCGTGTGTGATTGGTCTGAGGAAGCACAATCCGCAGATGCGGCTTACCAATTGATCGATCGTGCCTTCTCTGAATTTGCAGGCGAGCGCCCACGCTCTAAACATCTACAGGTGCCTATTGCTTTGCTTGAAGGTCAAGCAGATGGCCCATCCCGCAAAGCGACCCCGCGCAAACGGGTAGAGGCCGATGAGGCTCAATTAGACAACGTGGTAGAGCAGCTACAGCAAGCCAAACGCCCCGTGATCATTTTAGGCGGGGGCGTCGCAAAAGGCGAAAGTGACGGGGTTGCGAAGGCGATGAAAAGCATTGGTGCTGCCAGTATGGTCAGCACAGCAGGGCGCGGCTTGGTTTCTCCGGCTGACCCTATGGCGTTTGGACCATGCCTCGGGCGACCAAGCAGCGTTGACGTTTTGAAAACAGCCGATCTGGTGATTGTGGTCGGGTGTGAGCTGGCACAAGTTGATCTGTGGCGCGAGCAATTGGGGCATGAGGCTCCGTTGATCCGTGTGGATCTCGACCCGCGGGTTCTAGGGCAAGAACCGCTTACACATGACGCGATCCAATCGGATGGTGCTCGCTTTATCCAATCCGTCGCAGCGCGCATGAGCAAGCCTTTGCAAACCGAATGGGATGTTCTGGACATTGCCAATGTTCGGGCGAACTGGCGGGCTGAGATAGCGATGGAACGCCCGAATATCTTGCCTGTCACAGATGCTTTGCGCGATTGTTTACCACAAGATACGATGATTTATTCGGATATGACCCAGATCGCTTATGCGGCCGTAGAGACCTGGGATATGGAGATGGCAGGACATTGGCACCACCCATCGGGTTTCGGAACTTTAGGTTACGCGACACCTGCTGCGATTGGTGGGGCTATTGGGCGTCCTAATCAAGCTACTCTGGCGATTATTGGCGATTACGGCTTTCACTATACCTGCCAGGAGCTTGGCGTTGCTGTCGAGCTGGGCCTAAGCCTACCCATCATTCTATGGGACAACGGTAAGCTGAAAGAGATCGAAGACAGTATGACCGCCGCGCAAATCGCGCCAAATGCGGTGATCGCTCAAAACCCTGATTACTGTAAGCTTGCTGAGGCATTTGGTGCGTATTCTACTGCACCTTCAACACTGGATCAGATGCAAGCCGCGGTTCAAAAGGCGCTTAAAGCTGACGGCCCGACCCTAATCTATGTGACGCCCGATATCGTTAGCTGATCCAGCTTCATCTTGCCTGTAAACTTCGGGGTTTGGGGCAGAGCCCCATGAAAGGCGCGCATTGTGCGCGCCTTAAATTTAGTTCCAGCAGCTCACCAAAACAGTCATCCCGCGCGCTGCAGCTGATATGTCGACGGGGGCCAATTGCTCGGTTGAGCTAGATGTGCGGGGCGTACGACCTGCTTCGCGTATTGCAGCTTGGACAGTTTCTCGGTCCAAGGAAAAGGACACGTCGGCCGGCAGTTGTGGTCCATTTTGAGGCGCAGGCAACAACATGCCA
>JALZUL010000043.1 GCA_023301665.1 Ascidiaceihabitans sp. | reverse complement strand
AGGATGGCGACGTAGTTGTGACGGATTCGAACGCTATTCTTGTCTATCTCGCACGGTCATATGCCCCAGAGTGGATTCCAAGCACTGCAGCGGGCGAAGCTGATGTTCAGCGCTGGCTCACACTTGCTGCCGGTGAAATCGCGTTTGGGTCTTGCGCTGCGCGATTGATCACGGTTTTTGGTGCGCCTTTAGACCCAGATTTCGCAATCGCAACGGCTGACAAAGCCATGCTGAAGCTCGAGCAGGGGCTTGAGGGTAAAGAGTGGCTTGTCGGTGATCGTCCAACAATCGCTGATGTCGCGACGTACTCATATACCGCTCATGCGCCTGAGGGGAATGTTTCGCTTGCCCCTTATCCAAATGTACGTGCTTGGATTGCTCGCTTCGAAGCCCTGCCAGGATTCGAAGCAATGCCTTCGACCGCTGCTGGCCTTGCTGCTGAATAAGGGGAATAGAAATGACCTCCGAAGCTCCGCGCCATCCGTTACCACCATTCACGAACGAGACGGCAATCCAAAAGGTTCGTCTTGCCGAAGACGGCTGGAACGGTCGTAATGCTGCAAAGGTTGCCCTTGCCTACACGCCTGACAGTAAGTGGCGCAACCGGGCAGAATTCCCCGAGGGTCGTGCCCAGATCGAAGAATTCCTAACCCGAAAGTGGGGCAAGGAATTAGACTATCGCTTGATCAAAGAGCTGTGGGCGCACGACGGCAATCGCATCGCTGTGCGTTATGCCTATGAATACCACGATGATAGTGGAAACTGGTTCCGCGCCTACGGCAACGAGAACTGGGAGTTTGACGAGAATGGTTTCATGGAACGTCGGTTTGCCAGCATCAATGAACATCCGATTGAAGAGTCCGATCGGAAGTTCCGCTGGCCGTTGGGGCGTCGCCCTGATGATCACCCAAGCCTGAGTGATTTGGGTCTTTAGTTCAACAACGGTCTCAATTAGCGGCCCTTGAAAAGGTAGGCTAATTAAGGGTGAAAGGGGCAGGTAATGGTGCTGATACATAAATCGCATAAAGGTGAATTGCTGCTGCAAGTACGCCGCAATACACCAAAAGATCTCATCGACGCTATTCCGCAGTATATTACCAGTGATATGCCCCAGCAGCATGCAGATTTCTTTGCTGGCCTCTCTTACCTGCCATTGGCGACGCTCGACCAGAGTGGACGCCCATGGGTCAGTCTTTTGGTCACAACGTCGGGTGATGACCCATCTGTCGGCATCAAGGTTTTAGGCGACAACATCACGGATATCGTCGCACAAGCCACGCCATATGATCCATTTGTGCGCGCCTTACAGCAAGAGCCGAATCCTGCCAGCGAGGAACGGCTCTTTGCGGGCGTTGGGATCGATTTCAGCAATCGCCGTCGCAACAAGATAGCGGGGTCAATTGGTGAAGCCCGTGTTGAGGATACCGGAAAGATACAGCTCAGGCTCCTTTCGAACCAACACCTTGGGAATTGTCCGAAGTACATAACTGAGCGTACTTTAACACACGTGCAGCGCACCGCTGAGCTATCTTTTGACAGCTTTGACAATAACGTTTCTGCCCTTCCTACTGAGGCCAAGGACGTGATCGATGGTGCAAGCACTGTCTTTCTTGCGACAAAGCACATCGTTCGGGATACTGCCTCGGATGCCCTGACTGATATGGGTGTAAATCATCGCGGCGGTGCTCCGGGATTTACGCGTATCTATGAAGAAAACGATGGCGATCGCGTTACGACATATCTGGTTTTACCTGACCATTCCGGCAATCGCTTTTATCAGTCCTTGGGCAACATTGAGACAGACCCACAGGTTGGCTTGGTGTTTCCAGATTTCACGACAGGTCATATCCTATACGTTACCGGAGAGGCCGAGAACCTACTCGATCACGACGCAGAAGACCTTATGCCGAGGGTCGGTATGCTGACACGTATCAAGGTGACTGGGGCGGTATTTGTAAAAAGGGGTCTTAACCTGAGACTAACCTCCGAAGAGCAGTTCTCGCCTTACAATCCGCCGGTAAAGCACCTTTGGAAGGAACTAGAACAAATGGGGCGCAGCACGGTCGCAGCTAGCAAAACTTCTGCTCTCATGGCCACGCTGGTTTCCACGCAAGCCCTGTCCGACAATATCAAGAAATTTAACTTTAAGCTCTCGTCGCCGACCAACGCGCCTTTGCCCGGTGGGTTTGGTGTTTTCGACTTTTCAGAAATCTTGGATGTCGGATACAATCATATGAACGAGGCCAATCCACAGACGGTGAACGAGGACTATGTTCGCACCTGGACCCTTTCGAGTGCGCCAAGGTTTGACACAAAAACCAGTGCTTTCCACGAAACCGATCAAGTTAGCGTTACCATCAAACGTCAAGCAGGTGGTTTGATATCCAATGTTTTGCATGACAATTGCGATAGCTTGATCACGCAAAAGCTACCCATTGCGTTCAAAGGTACTGGCGCTGGATTTACCTGTTTCTCTGCCACCTCTGAGGGCACACTGCCGAGTATCCCGCCGCACATGCTGTGGATCGCAGGGGGTGTTGGCATTACGCCATTCATGGCAATGTGGGATGGCATCGTTGAGATAGCGAAAGCACACCAAAGCCAGGTTTCGACCGACATCGTGCTTTTGTTTTCTGGACGTGATGATGATATTAATATTCTGACACACTTTGCATCGCAAACCAGCCCACTTCTTAAACACGTGAGGCTCCGCATTGTCTCGTTCCAAACCAATGCGCGTTTGACACAGGATGGCCTGCATCGAGCGTTGTCAGGTAATGCGCGGAGGCATGAAGAACGCCGTATGCAGATTGATGACATACAATCTGTTGCGCAGCTTAAGGATCGCGAAGTGTATATCTGTGGACCTGATGCGCTTATGAATTGGAGCGAAGCAGCACTGACCCAACTAGATGTTGAAGAGTCTCGGCGCCACCGCGAGTCCTTTATCTTCTGATTGATAGAGGCTTTCGTGTGAGCGATAGCAAATTGATTGCTTTCAGTTCTGATGATCTTTTACCGGATTTCGAAGCCAAATCGTGTGCTGGTTTTTCATTTGGTTATGTAAACCAACGCATACATTTCGCGGCTATTTCTACCGGATCTAAAACCGGAATGGTTAGCTGCGTGCGTATCGTTTTCGTTAGGGTGACCATCCCACCACACCCAAGAATTAGGGCTTGAATGTTGTCCTCAGCCACAGCTTTTTGCGCCACGGTCAAAATGCGTGCCTCAGCTTTTTGTGGATCGGCCTCAAGCTCTAAGACGGGTATGCCAGATGCATGGATGCGCGATAGGGCATGAGCCAATCCAGCTTTTTTGACATTGCATTCCAGAACAGGAACGGAAACTTGTAAAGTTGTAACCACACTAAAACGCCATTGCTGCATCGCTGCAAAGTGATAGCAAGCCTGCCCAATTCCAATCACCGGACAGGCTGCAATGTTGGCAGCTTGCTCTAGGGCCGTATCATCAAAACAGCCGATGATGATGCCTTCTGCACCGCTGTCCGATGCTTTTTTCACGACTTCGAGAAACGGGGCGGTCGCGACAAGACCATCTTCAGCTCCCTGTATGGATGGTGGTCCGCTGTAAGACGTCCAACCCTCGAATGCTATGTCGGGAACTGCAAGGCGTGCAGCCTCCACCATGGCTTCGGTCATGGCCTGTGTACTGTTAGGGTTGATAAGTGCGACTGCCATTAAACATGCCCCTTACCAGCGTCTGACCCTTGCCGCGCTTGTCGGTTGTTCATCCACCAAGCAATAAGAAGGAATATCCCGACTATGATCAGCGAGAACACTGTCGTTAGGGTCCCAAGAGCGAATAATACGGGGCTGGTGACATTCGTGGTCATTCCGAAAATCTCCAACGGTAAGGTGTTGTAGCTGCCAGCTGTCAAAAGAGTACGTGCGAATTCATCGTAACTCAGAGTAAATCCGAACAAGGCGACGCCAATTAGTGATGGGGCAATAATGGGCAGAACGACATGTCGGATGACTTGCCATGGAGATGCGCCAAGATCACGGGCTGCTTCCTCAAAACTGGGATCAAATCTGTTGAAGACAGCGAACATGATCAGCAATCCAAAAGGCAAGGTCCATGTCAGTTGGGCACCAAAACCAGATGTGGACCAATGAACGGGCAAGCCTGATTGCGACCATGTTAGGCCAACCCCAAGTGAGACTAGGATCGATGGAACCACCAAGGAGGTGATGATCAAGTAGAATAAGAGCGTCGAACCTGCGAACCGTTTGCGAAACGCAAGCCCGCCCATAACGGACACGACAACCGTGGTCACCATGACCATTAGCCCTAAAACGATTGACCGACTGAACGATCCCCAGATGTCGCCGACGGCCTGTTGCTCAAAGAGATCCCGAAACCAATGCATGGAAACACCGCGCATTGGAAAGGTTAAGCCACCGCCTGGGCCCTGAAATGATAACACGGCAATCGTGAATGTTGGACCGTAAAGAAAAACAAGGAACAGGGCGAAAAAAGAGGCTAAGAAATAAAACGATCGGCGGCGAGGCTCCATGTCACAGCTCCTTTCGAATATCTACAAACCGCAGCAATATACCGATAATCATCAAGACGGTGATAAGTAAAATAACGGCTGTAGCGGAGGCAGATGGATATGCCAGTAGCGCAATATCATTTTGGATCATGCGACCCACGTTCGCGGATTGACTGCCAGACATAAAACGTACTGTGATAAAGTCACCCATGACCAATGCGACTACAAAAATAGTACCAATCATCAGGCCAGGTTTGGTTAAGGGGATAATGACATGGCGCAAAACTTGAGCGCCAGAGGCCCCTGCGTCGACGGCAGCTTCGATTAGGGATTTGTCTATCCGCATCATGGTGTTGAAAATAGGAACAACCATGAACAACGTGTAGAGATGGACAAATGCAAGGATCACACTGAAATCTGAAAACAGTAACCAGTCCAGCGGCTCGTCAATAACGCCAGTCGAAATCAGCGCCGAGTTTGCCAAACCGTTGCGTCCTAAAAATGGAATCCAAGAAATCATGCGGATGATGTTCGAGGTCCAAAAGGGGATTGTGCACAAAAGGAATAGGGCGATCTGCCACGTCATGCTACGGACATGAAAGGCTAGAAAATAAGCGACCGTAAACCCGACAACAATGGTTATCGCCCAGGTGATCGCGGCGTATTTCAGAGTGTTAAAAAACACCCGCCATGTCACATTAGATGTGAGAAGGAATTCATAATTGTCAAATTGGAACGCCGGATAAATTGACCATTCAGTCGCGCCCCAAAAACTGACCACGACGATCATTATGATAGGCACGAAAAGAAACACAGCTAAAATCGTGACCATCGGAAGTGCTAAAAGCCACGCCTTTATACCGTCCGAAAGGGGTTTGGTTCTAAGTGGTGAAATATCTGACATGGCATTCCTGAAAATAACGCACCCCCGCAGAAAAGGGGCAGGGGTGCGCGAGTATTAGATTTAAGCGGCGACAAATTCGTTCCACTTGCGAACCATGTATTGGTTCTCGTCCATCACGGCGTTCCAGCAAGCGACAGCACCCATGCGGTCTTGGAACGAGCCACCATCACGTACTTCGCCAACTTGTGCCAAAGCATCGCCAAATGGTGATGTAATGACATCAGTTGCTTTCTTACCTTCGAACCAGAAACCCCACTCGTTTTCTGACATAAAGTTCTTAGAGGTGCTCGGTACAGCCGAGTAGTAACCTTGACGCATCAAGAATCCGCCAACCCAACCGCTGAGATACCAATTGATGTATTCATAGGCGGCATCCAGCTCCATGCCGGACAAGGACGCAGATAGGCCAAGACCGCCACCCCAAGACCGATAGCCTTCTTCCAGCGGTTGATACACGCACGGAATACCTTGTGATTTCACGGCTGTGATTGCAGGAGACCACATAGACTGGATTACAACTTCGCCTGACGCCATCAGATTCACAGATTCATCGAAGGATTTCCAGAAGGCGCGGAACTGGCCGTTTTTCTTGGCTTCGGTAAAGATGCCGATGGTCAGGTCGATCTCTTCTTTGGTCATGTTGCCTTTGTCGGGGTAGGTATATTCACCCATGGATTCGACAACCATCGCCATGTCCATGATCCCGATGGATGAGATATCAAGGATAGAAGCTTTGCCTTTGAACTCTGGGTTCAACAGCTCAGACCAATTGCTGATAGGACGGCCAATCAAGTCAGGGCGAATGCCTAAGGTGTCAGCGTTGTAAATCGTTGGGATTAACGTCATCCAACCGGATTCTTCGTCAACAAACTCTTTACCGTCAACGCCTGTTGTAAAGCCTACCGAATGCGGTGCGGTGCCCTGTGCAATCGTGCTTTCCGGTGTCAGTTTGCCATCGCGGAAGATACCAACGATATTGTCGTATTGCGCGATCTTGGCTGTATCCATCGCTTGCAGATTGCCGGTTGGCCAAACCTTTTTGCCGATCCAGTATTCGATATCGGCGATGTCAAAGCTGTTAGGTTGCGTTGCGGCACGCTGGGTTACACTGTCGGAATCCAGCGCGGTCATTTCTAAGTTAAAACCAAGGTCTTCCTTGACCTTCGTCGCAACTTCATTGAGGTTAGACACCCGGTACCGAATTGGCGCAAGGTGATGTTTTTTGTCTCTTGTCCCCATACCATTGGAGCCGGAAGCGCGGCGGCTGCCACCGCCGCGCCACCGGTTTTCAAGAGCGAGCGACGCGAATAGCGTACTTTTGAAATTGTTGTCATTTCATTTTCCCTGTTGTTGTTTCGTTATACCGTCAGCGCTTGAGCTGATGGATCTTCCCAGTCGAGGCCGATCGCCTCGCCTATTTCCTTTGGGTTCCCAAAGAAATCTGCGTCCGAAAGCAATGCTGTGACCTCTTGGTCGCCGTGAACAAGGGCTGTCAGGGCCACATGCGTGCCTTGGTATTCTATGTTGATTATCTGACCGGGCAGTCGCGCTGATTTCGGATCACCAAAAGACAAGGCGTCCGAGCGGACAGCGACATCACCTTGTGGCAGGCTGATCACGTTATGTGACCCTAGAAAACGTGCGACAAAGGCGGTCTTCGGTGCATCGAAAACCTCTCGGGTTTTACCAGCTTGTTCGATCACGGCGTTGTTCATTACAACGATCTCATCGGCCAGTGCTAAGGCTTCGTCTTGTCCGTGTGTCACGTGGATAAAAGTAATGCCCAG
This sequence comes from Ascidiaceihabitans sp., assembly GCA_023301665.1. Lineage (GTDB taxonomy): Bacteria > Pseudomonadota > Alphaproteobacteria > Rhodobacterales > Rhodobacteraceae > Ascidiaceihabitans. The sequence goes on along the minus strand of JALZUL010000043.1, from coordinate 1,321 downwards.
TTCACGCTGAAGCTTTTTGAGCTCTGCGCGCATCCGCACCCGCAAGAATGGATCCAAAGCAGACAGCGGTTCATCTAACAGGAGAACCTGTGGCTTGGTGATTAATGCGCGCGCTAGAGCGACACGTTGTTGCTGCCCCCCCGACAGCTGTGCCGGAAGGCGGTTTGCGAAGGCGGTCATATCGACCATTTCCAAGAGTTCTAAGGCTTGCTTATTGCGTGACGCCTTTTCGACTCCAGCCATCTTGAGACTAAAACCCACATTTTCGGTAACGCTCAGATGAGGAAACAATGCGTAATTTTGGAACATCATTGCAGTGCCCCGTTTGGCGGGCGGTAATAAGGAAATGTCCTGACCGGCAAGGATAACTGCCCCGTCTGAGACCGTTTCATGACCTGCAATCATCCGTAGAGTTGATGATTTTCCACACCCAGATGGACCAAGAAGACAGGTGTAAGTACCTGCATTAAAATGGTAATTTATCTCGTCAACCGCCACGGTTTCGCCGTAGCGTTTGGTCAGGTTAACGATTTCAAGGTCAGGCAACTGATCCAATGTGATCCCCTAGCAAAGCTCTGAGCTGAGTTGGGGGGAGTTTCAGATTCGAAGGAAGGAGTTTCCGTTTGAAGGTAGAGCTTCGCATTGGTAGTGCACAAAAAAAGGTAATCACCAAGCATAATTGTTTAATATTTAATCTAACATTGTATACAATTGCTCCGTAACATGTATGCGGAATTGTTGTTGGGCAGACAATCTGCGTTACTAACGAAAGGAGAAATCAGATGCCTATAAACACCGTTATATCCGCGACATCAGCCGACGAGATCGTTTTGGAATTGACAGAGGCCGTTCATGAGCACCGGCTTTATCCGGGGCAAAAGCTCCGTGAAGATGAAGTCGGTGAAATTTTTGGTGTTAGTCGTACCGTCGTTAGGCAGGCACTGCGGGCATTGTCGCATAGCGGACTTGTTTCGATAGAACGTAATAAGGGGGCTTTTGTCGCCGAACCATCGATCAAGGAAGCGCGCGAAGTTTTTGAAGCCCGTTCATTACTCGAGCCACAGACTGCGCGTGCGGCTGCGGAACGGGCGACACCAGCTGATATTGAATTGCTTGAACGCCATATAGCTGAGGAACATGCAGCGCTCGATAACGATCAGCATGGCCTTGCGCTTAAGCTTTCGGGAATTTTTCATTGTGAAATTGCACGGATTGCCGACCATGCTACGATCGAGACGTTTATAAGCCAGCTTATCTCGCGGTCTTCACTTGTTATCGCGCTGTATTGGCGACGGCGAAACGCATTGTGTGAAAGTCATGC
>JALZUL010000042.1 GCA_023301665.1 Ascidiaceihabitans sp. | reverse complement strand
CTGTTAATCGCTGTTGTTGTATTGGTACTGTTTGGACGCGGTAAGATCAGCTCATTGATGGGTGAAGTCGGCAAAGGCATCACATCTTTCAAAAAGGGCATCTCTGAAGGCGCGCAAGAGCTTAAAGACGAAGCGGCTGATGTGGCTGAGACGGTCAAAGACGTCACGCCAGAGTCCGACAAAACCGACAAGGTTTAAGCCATGTTTGGAATGGGCGGGGTAGAGATGCTGGTTGTCGGCATCGTAGCCCTTATTGTGGTTGGTCCCAAGGACTTGCCGATGCTGTTTCGCAATGTCGGACAGTTTGTCGGCAAGGCCCGTGGCATGGCGCGCGAGTTTCAGTTCGCCATGAACAAGGCTGTTGATGAGTCTGGGATGAACGAAATCTCTAAGGGTCTGAAAACAGCAGCCAATCCGATTGGGTCAGCATTCGATAGCGTCAAAGAGGCGGCAAGCGATGCCACCAAAGATCTGAACCTTGACCCCGATAGCGAGGCTGGCCAACTGTCAGCCAAACGCGCGGAGCAGACCAAAAAAATCCACGCCTCAACAGCGCGCGCGGCCGCGAACCGCAAAGCAGAAGAAGCGGCGGCCGCATTGGCCAAAGCGGATGAGGCAGAAGCGGCTCTCAACGCCGGATCAAAGAGTGATACATGAGCCAAACTGAAGATTTCGAACTGGATATGGATGAAAGCAGCGCACCGCTGATTGAACATCTGGCAGAATTGCGCACACGGTTGATCCGCTCTGTCGCAGCCTTTGTGGTTGCGATGATTTTCTGTTTTATCTTTGCAGGTTATCTGCTCGATTTCTTGTTGCTGCCGATCGAAAAAACGATGCGGGAATTGGGCAACCCCAATCCGGTGATGCAATATACGGCCCCGCAAGAATACTTCTTTACGTTGCTGCGCATTGCGATGGTGGGTGGTTTGGCTTTGGGTTTTCCCGTCATTGCGACACAGCTATGGCGGTTTGTGGCACCTGGCCTTTATCGCAATGAAAAATCGGCTTTTCTACCGTTCATCATTGCCTCACCAGTCTTGTTTATCATTGGCGCATTGTTTGCCCATTTGATCGTAACACCACTTGCCATGCGGTTCTTTCTTGGGTTTGCGGACCTTCCATCGATCCTTTCACCACTTTTGACAGGGGCGGAAAACATCTCTGAATCTGAGGGCGGGATCGATATTGTCTTTAACGGTAAGGTAAACGAGACACTTGATATTACGCTCAAGCTGATTGTCGCCTTTGGCCTGTGTTTCCAACTGCCGGTTTTGCTGACGCTGATGGGCAAAGCAGGGCTGATCGATGCGGATGGCCTACGCCGTGTTCGTAAATACGCGGTTGTCGGTATTCTAACCCTAGCCGCGATCGTCACACCGCCTGACGTGATCACGCAGGTGATCTTGTTTGTCGCGGTGTATGGCCTCTATGAAATTTCGATCCTTCTTGTGGCACGAGTGGACCGTGACCGTGAAAGCAAGCTTCGCGAAGATGGTTTCTATGACGAGGATCATGATGAGGGTCACGTTGAAGACGAAGACGAAGACGACGAGGGTGATCTTAAATGATCGATGATCCTATGGATCGCATCGCACAGGCGCTAGAACGTCTGGCGCCGGCTCCACTGCCTGCGCCAGACTTCGCCTCAGCCAGTGCTTTTGTTTGGCAAACAGGGCCGGATCGTTTGGTTGCAGTGCCTGACGTCTCACGGGTCGCATTAAAGCTGTTGGTGGGTGTGGATCGCTCACGTGATACATTGCTCGCCAACACCCGCCAATTCGCCCAAGGTTTGCCGGCCAACAACGCGCTGCTTTGGGGCGCGCGTGGGATGGGGAAATCCAGCCTTGTCAAAGCGATACATGCGGATGTTCAGGCTTCTCATCCGGGGCTCAAAATCGTTGAGCTGCAACGCGAAGATTTACCATCTGTTGCCCGTCTGTTGAATTTACTGCGGGGCTCTGACGATCGTTTCATCCTGTTTTGTGATGACTTGAGCTTTGGACAGGATGACGCACATTATAAGTCGCTTAAGGCGGTTCTGGATGGCGGGATCGAAGGGCGGCCTGACAACGTGGTGCTTTATGCCACGTCCAACCGCCGTCATTTGATGCCACGTGATATGATCGAGAATGAACGCAGCTCTGGGATCAACCCGGGCGAAGCGGTCGAAGAAAAAGTATCATTGTCAGACCGTTTTGGGCTGTGGTTGGGGTTCCACCCCTGTGACCAAGATCAGTATTTGGACATGATCCAAGGCTATTGCGATGCGCATGGATTAAAAGTCGCGCCCGACGTTTTGCGTGCAGAAGCGATTGAATGGCAGGCGACGCGTGGGTCACGCTCGGGACGCGTAGCGTGGCAGTTCTTTACAGATCTTGCAGGGCGTCACGGCGTAAAGCTCTGACATCATTTCCAGCATTCAATTACGAAGTGAAGATTAAAAACCACCGATGTTATATCGGTGGTTTTTTGGTTTAGCGTAGGAAGGGCAGGGGATCGACGCTGTCAAATCCATTGCGCACTTCAAAGTGCACATAGGCGTCATCCCCTGATCTAAGGCTTGCGATGCCTTGGCCACGGCTGACACTGTCGCCCTTTTTCACTTTTACATCGGTGACGTTTGCATAAACGGTCAACAGGTTGTCTGGATGGCGCACAACGATAATTGGGATGCCATCACCGCTTTTGGTGATCGCGGCAACTGTACCGGAGGCCGCAGCTTTCACTGAAGTCCCAGCGCTGCCTTTGATGTTGATGCCTTCATTCTTACCTTTTGAGTATTCGCGAATGATGGAGCCATTGACCGGAAAGGTCATCTTAGCTGTCTTTGTAGGCGCTGATTGCTTCCCTACGTCCGCGACAGGCTTTGGATCGGCCTTGGCCGCAGGTTGGGCGGCAGGAACGGCAGTGTCATCCCGCGGAAGCGGTGTCGCGGCACTTGGGGGCGTAGGTGTTGGCGTCCCCTGGCCAGGGGCTTCGACCTCGGCGCTGCGTTCGGTGCGTCGTGGTGCGGCTTGCTTTGCCACGGGGATCAGCAAAAATTGCCCTTCACGCACTGCAAAGTCGCTTCCCAAGCCATTCCATTCAGCCAGTGATTTCGCGGATACCTGATAGAGGCGCGCAACCGTAAAGGCAGTTTCACCCCGTTCAACCTTGTGGCGGATAGGTTCTGCACCAGTCTGCTCAAGCGCCGTCTTTGCGGCGGGCAATGCAGCGGTTCTGATCGGCTTGGTCTCGGGCGCGTTATCAATTGCATTGCCAGCCAAGGCTGTGACGTCAACTGATGCGGGTTTAATCGCGCTGGTTTGGGCCGAAATTTCTGGCAAGCGATTGGGCAGGGCGACGATCTCACCTTTTCGCAAAGGCACATCCGCGCCAACCCCATTAAAAGACGCAAGCTCGGACCCACTGACGCCTAGACGTCCGCCAATTTGGCTCAACGTGTCACCGCGATTGGCAACAACAACTTGATAGTTCGGATAGGAAATAACACCGCGACTGTCCGCCTTGGGGCGATTGACCGTCGCATTGGCTGCGGCATTTGCGGTGGTGAACCCACCGCCAAGACCACGCAGATCAAAGTCCAGAGGCTGATCGCCACAGGCTGCAAGCGCAGTCATTGCTACGGTTGCCATCAAAAGGCGCACATGTGTGCGTCCCGTGGTTCTGGGTTGGGTGCTCATCCGCTTGTCCTCTTGTCGCTTCGTTTGCTCGAAGCTTTTTTATTCGTTTACCTGAATCAGGTGTGTTTTGCTAGATATCTTTGCCTTGATATAGGGGCAATAAAGAGCAGGAAGTTGCCTATTGGGCTTTTTTTGGACCAAGAATTACGCATTTAGCACTGAATGGCGCTTAAGCGTCTCGCCCTAAACCTTCGAGCAATGGCACGAAACGAACTGGGCGTAGTTCAGAGTATTCTAGGCCTGTTTCGGTCTTATGTACTTTGATCAGGCTTTGCACGGTATCGGATTGCCCGACAGGCACAACCATGATGCCGCCGACCTTGAGCTGGGCTAGGAGCGGCCCAGGAGGATCTTCAGCCGCTGCCGTGACAATGATGCGATCAAAAGGGGCCTGTTCCGGCAGGCCAAAGCTACCGTCACCAATCAGCGCGGTAATGTTTGTAATATCCAGACTGTCGAAAATCTCGCGGGCTTCTTGGACAAGGCGCCGGTGACGGTCAACGGTGTAAACGCGCCGGGCCAGCTTGCTTAGGATCGCAGCTTGATAACCAGAGCCAGTGCCAACCTCTAACACCTTGTCGCGCGGTGAAATTTCGAGCGCCTGA
>JALZUL010000041.1 GCA_023301665.1 Ascidiaceihabitans sp. | reverse complement strand
GTTGTTACAGCGGTTGCAATGCCAAGCCAAACGCCGGAAACGGCAAACCCCAGCGGGCCGATGAAAATCCAGACAAAAAAGGCGACACCAAACCCTTGCCGATAGACACTGATCCAAAGGGTCCAAACGGGCTTTTTGACGGCCTGTAAAAGCGAATTAATCGAGAAGAGCATCATATAGATCGGAAACAAAAAGGCATCGATCCGCAGGTAGCTTGAGCCTATTTCGATAACCTGTGGGTCGCTGGTAAAAAGGGCCATAGCCGCGCTGCCACCAAACAATAGGATAGGACCAGTGACCGCGGTCATGGCAAAACCGAGCTTCCAACAAAACCATAAGGCTTGGCGCACGCGGTCCAATTGCAACGCGCCAAAATTTTGACCTGCAATAGGGAGCAAGGCACCTGTCATTCCCAAGACTGGCAACAGCAAAATTTGTTCAATGCGAAGGGCAACGCCGTAGGCAGCGATAGCGGCTTCGCCAAATTCTTTGAGTGCAAATTGTACAACAAAACCTGAAAAGAACATGACCAACAGTGAGGAACTTGCTGGTAAAAGCTGGGTGATGATCGCGCGGTAGATTTCCGGTTTCGGTTTGAATTCCGATAAGGTGATCCCTGCCATCACTTCTAGCTGAAAAATACGCCAGATGATGAATGACATAACGCCCGTTTGGCTTAGGATCGTCGCAAGGGCAATGCCGTTAAAGCCCATCCCAGACCATATTCCGGGAATGCCGAACATGAATAGGGGATTGAGGAAGACATTGGCAAAGAAGGCGACCATCAATGCGCGTTGCATTGAACGTGAGTCGCCATGGGCTTGCAAAATGCCATTTCCGCCATAAGCCAGCAGGAAACCGGGCAGCGCAAAGATCAGCCAAAAATAATAGGCAGTGCCAGCATCACGGTATCCGCCGGGTTCTGACACCAATTGGATCAATCGGGGGCCGGACCACATGCCGATCAACATCAGAGTAAGTGTTGTGATTACGCCGAACCCTAATCCTTGGGCCACCAACTGCCGTGTCCCCGCAGTGTCTTTGCTGCCTTTGGCATTGCTCACCAAAGCACTAAGGGAAGAGCCAAGTCCAAAGCCAACGGCCATCAGAATAAAGAACGCTTGATACCCGATCACCAAACCGGCTTGTGCTTGGGTCGAAAGACGGCCCGCGTAATAAACGTCAACGACGTTATACAAGGTTGCAAAAAGCATCCCTAAAGCTGCGGGGATTGCCAGGTTTTTGAAATGTTGGCCCATCGAGCCTGTGGTGAGATCATCCGTTGCCATTGTCATATTTCACTGCTGTTCAGACGGCGTTCAAGCCATCTGACACCTGCAGAGACGATCAGGATCAAGACGAGGTATTCGAGCACAAGGATTGTGTATATTTCGAGTGGGCGGTACTCGGAAACGACCAATTCATTGGCCTTGCGCGTCAGTTCTTGCATGCCGATGACAGACACCAGCGATGACATTTTCAACATATAGACCAATTGATTGCCCAATGCCGGAAGAATGCGGCGGATCGCCTGTGGGAGGATTATAAAGCGCATCGTATCGCGGTAATTGAGCGAGATAGATTGCGCGGCTTCATACTGCCCCTTGGCGATGGATTGGATACCCCCACGAAAAATTTCGGCTTGAAAGGCGCTGTCTGAGAGCGCGAGTGCTAATACGCCTGCCCAAAAGACATTCAATGTGATGCCGCTGAGTTGGGGCAGACCGTAGTAGACCCAAAGGATCAGAACAAGAATTGGCACTGCTCGGACAATTTCGACATATGTACGATTAAAGGCACGCCACCCTTTCTTTTCTGACAGACCAGGGAGCGCGACCAATAGGCCAACGATGACCGAAATGATGATCGCAGTGACGGACATCAAAATCGTATTATAGGCCCCGCTGATCATAAAACGTAGATTGTTGGCACCGTTTGTCGTGGTTGGGTCGACAACGTACCACCCCCAGTTTCCCGAGCAGCCATTGAGGAATACAAAAAGTGAGAGCAGGACGAAGATGCGTTTCATATCAGCCGCTCCTAATGGTTCAGAATTTGTTTTAAGAATGCAGCAAAGCGCGGGGACTTTGGGGCATCAAAGACATCGTTTGTTTCGCCAACTTCGACAATCTCACCTTTGTCCATGAACACCATCTTATCGGCAACGCGGCGCGCAAAGCCCATCTCGTGTGTCACAACGATCATGGTCATCCCGCTGTCGGCCAATTCGGTCATGACCTCGAGAACTTCGGCGATCATTTCGGGGTCGAGCGCTGAGGTTGGTTCGTCAAACAGCATGATCCGCGGCTCCATACACAGGCTTCGGGCAATCGCGACGCGCTGTTGTTGACCGCCGGAAAGCTGGCGGGGGAGCTTATCGGCTTGGTCGGGTATTTGGACGCGATCTAGATAGAGCATGGCGCGCGCGTTGGCTTCATCCTCGGATAGGCCAAGGACACGGCGTGGCCCGAGAGTGAGGTTTTGCAAAACCGTAAGGTGGGGAAAGAGATTGAACTGCTGAAATACCATGCCAACAGTGCCACGGATTTTATCAAGGTTGTCTTGGCTTTGGGTCAATGTAACGCCATCGACAATGATATCGCCGCTCTCATGGGCTTCGAGCTTATTTATACAGCGGATCAGCGTCGACTTTCCGGAACCAGATGGGCCACAGACCACCACGCGTTCGCCTAGCTTGACGTTAAGTGACACATCCTTGAGGGCCTGAAAGTCGCCAAAGTGTTTGGAGACATTGTGCATCTCAATGAGGTTTGGATCATTGGGCATAAAACAAAGGTCTTTCCGTGGCTTTCGGTTGTGTCGAAGATCCAGTCTTGGATTTAAATTTAAAGTGCTGGGACTTTTCAAACCTATCTGGCAAACTAGATAAGGACCATCGTTTGAAAAGGGAAACTCATGAAATTTTTTAAAATTGCAGCAACTGCGGCTATTATGGCGGTAAGTGCGGTTCAGGCTCACGCCCAATCTGCATTAAATGACATCCTATCTGAAGGTGTTCTGAAAGTAGGGACAACGGGTGATTGGAACCCGATGACCATGCGCGATGTCGCGACAAACACTTATGAAGGTTATGATATCGACGTGATGACGGCGCTTGCTGCTGACTTGGGTGTTGAAGTTGAATTCGTTCCAACGGATTGGAAAACCTTGGTGGCAGGTGTGACATCTGGTCAATACCATATCACTGGCTCAGCTTCCGTTTCACCAGCGCGAGCAAAAGCGGCGGGTTATACGAACAGCTATTTTTCATTGGCGACGGTGCCTTTGACGCTCAAGAAAAACGCAGGTCGTTTCAATGATTGGGATGATCTGAATAAAGCGGATGTTTCTGTTGCGGCGACATTGGGTACAACACAAGAAACCCAAGTTAAGCAGTATTTCCCTGATGCGACGCACCGTATCGTTGAGGCACCGGCACGAGACTTTCAAGAGGTCCTTTCGGGTCGAGCAGATGCAAACATCACGTCCAATGTTGAGGCAAACAAACTGGTTGATCAATATGACCAGTTGATGATTGTTCCTGTTGCCGAAGGCCGCTCCCCAACACCAATCGCGATGTTGTTGCCACAAGCGGATCAAGTTTGGATCAACTACGTGAACACGTGGATTACTTTGAAGCAAGAGCAAGGCTTCTTTGATGAGTTGGGTGTTAAATGGCAGCTTCTAGCTGAGTGATCACCATATTTTTAGGGGCTGATCGTTTGCGCGACGGCCCCTTTCTCTTTCTTTTTGCAGGTTTTCTATGCTGACAATCTATTCGGTTCCCGTTGCGACGTATTGTGCCAAATTGCGTATCATGATGCGTCATAAATCGATCGAATGGGAGGAACTGCCACCGCCCGGCGGGTATGGTTCAGCCGAATATAAAGCGATTGTTCCATCGGGGAACCTGCCTGCGATGATCCATGACGGCTTTATGCTCTCGGACTCTGAGGCCATCGCAGAATATCTGAACGAGGCGTTTGTAGAAACGCCGATGCTGCCCGACACTGTTCAATTGCGCGCTAAGGCTCGCGAAAAAGGCCGCTTCCACGATACGCGTTTAGAACCAGCTGTGCGTGCCCTGTATCCGCAGGTGGCGTTTGAGACGCGAGAGACCGGCATCGTCACGGCAGGTGGTGCAGCGATTTCGAAACATTTGGAAGCGCTCGCGCTTTTGTTGAGTGACCCGGTGCTTGCGCAAGATCAACTTTGGCTATGTGATTGCGGTTTTGCGGTCACCTTTGCTTGGATCAAAGCCTTTGAACGGTCTATTGGCTTACCCGTGGTTTGGCCTGATGCGGTCGTTGCATATGATCAGCGTTTGCAAAACTTTGCCCCCGTCACCGATGAGCTGACCGCCTACACGCCAGCGATGGATGCATATTTAGAAAAGGCTAAAGCCCCCCAGTGATGGGGGCTAGTTGCTGACGTAGCCCGCCACCACTTGCAAAAGTTTGTAAGCGGTTGAGGCGTCATTTTCGACAACCGCAAGAAATTCTTCGGCACCGATGCGCAGGCAGGTTAAATCACTCTTTGCGCGCATGTCTAAGGATCGGGGTTCATTTTTGATCAGGCCCAGCTCGCCAACCAGTTTGCCAGCACCGCTTGTTGCGATCAAAGTGTCCGCGCCGTCCGTTTGCGGCAAAAGAAGTTCGGCCTCTCCCTCGACGATAAGATATGCACCGCTCTTTGGATCATCGTTTTTGTGAAATACGTATTCGCCGGGAACAGCGGAATACCAGCGTGCGCCAAATGCTAAAAGGCGCAGTTGCTTGCGATCCAGTTCTGAAAACAATTCAGTTTGTTCTAGTGCGCGAAGCTTGCGTGCCAAATCAGCGCTGACGCTTCCATCTTGTTCTTGAACCATAGCGTCCTTATCGGTGCTCAAACGGCCGTTGTGCATCTCAAAGTTTAGATCAAAGGTGGCTTCCTCGTCAAATTTAGCAGCCAAGCAAACGATCGTTGTATTGGGCAAAAGCGTACGCAAATTTTGATATACATTGGCACGCGCTTCAGCGTCATCGCTTGCTAGAATACTGTCCAAGATTAGGACGTGAGGGCGCTTTATCGTGGCGCGGCTGATGGCAAGCGGCTCGGAAAAGAGCGCCGGTACATTCGCCCCACCAAGCGGGATGGGGGTTTCGTAGATAAGGCTGAGCACCAAACCATCTAAACCAGCCCGCGTAATTTCACCTGCTAAAAGCGCACGTACTTTATCGCCGCCCTGACCTGAGCTTTCAGAGATTTTCCCGAACAAGGCGTTTTCTAAAACGGTAAAGCCTGAAATCGGTTCATCGGTATCTATTGGGGTGAATATTGCGGACATGCTTGCCTGAAGTGCGGCCCCGTGTGTGCGTCGGATCGTGAGGACACGGTCCATAATCTCAGATGGGAATGCCGGGCCAATCTTTTCAGCAGGTAAAACGAAAGGCACAGCCAGCAATTGCGCTTTTTCAAGTTGAGTGAGAGTTGACGCGGTACGATGTTTTTTGATCAAGGTAAAAGCTTGCTCGTATGTCTCAACCTCCAACCCCAGTTTGCGAAATAGGGGGTGATCGGTTCCGTCCAATCCAAAGGTCTGGCGCAGCATTTCGACGATATCGACGGCCAGCTGTAGCAGGTCCTTTTCAAGGTCTAAACTGGATAAAAGGTCTAGAAATTGGGTTTGACGTGCAAGGACGTCGGCTGTGATTGTGACACGCGGTATCGCGTAAAGTAGGTTCTCAACAACTGGTAAGGCTGGATTGTATTCTTCTACATCTAGGGGCCAAATATAGCCTTGTAATCCAGCTTCGTTAATCGCTGTTTTGATTGTGGGCCTCAGCGCAATTAGGGCGTTGTAAAGATCTTTGTGGGCTTCGTGACGGAAGCGTTGTTCTAAGCTGCGTTGGTATAATACATCATGGCGGCCCATGCTTTTGATCAGGTCAAGCCACCAGACCCGAAGCTCTTCGTGATCTAGGGTTTCAGCAGTGGCAAAATCGAGCCAATCCGAGCTGAGCAAATCGCTGCTGTTCCCAGAGCGTAGGTTTTCAATGCTCTGCGGGGCCTTCACATCTTGCTTTAGAGGTTGTTGTTTGAGTGGCATCAAAATGTTGTCGGCGAAGCTCCCTTGAAACATCACAGGACGCGCGGTGGCATATCCGATGCGGGTAGAAATTGTAGCTTGATGGAGTTTGGACAAGGATTGGCCGGCAATGCTAACATGTCCAATCGTTGGTGATAATTCGCGGGTCAGCAGCTTGGCGATCGCACGGCGGTCTTCGTCGCTTGGTGCGGTGATTGCGACCGTGCTGCCAGAGGGAATGGATACGTTGAGTGAATCAAGTACGGTATTTTCGTCGTCATCCAGCACAGTAACGTTCGACAATTCAATATCACCGATCAAAGAGGGTATTTCGTCAGGGGTGCCTTCAATGAGGGCTTCATCGATCATCCCATCGGGCGCGAACCGTTCAGCGATTGTATCCCAACGCAGCGACATATCTTGTGACTGGTTGTAATAGGTTAAAAGCTCTTTCCATGGGCTTGCTAAATCTTTGTAGGCGGCCAAGGCAGCAACCAAGGCACCGATGGTGATTTCACCTGTGATCGTGAGGTAGCCACCCAGTGAATAAAAGAAAAATGGAGTGAGCTGAGTGATGAAGTTGTTGATGAACTTCATGAAAAATTTCTTTTGAAAAATTTCAAACCGGATAGCGTATAACATGCCCAGCCGGTCAGAGATCATTGCCAGACGGTAGCGCCCCCCGCCATTCGTTCGTAACGCCGTTGAACCAACAGCGCTTTCCCCGATTTCGGCGGCCAACGCGCGCACCTGAATGATGCGGTCCTTATTGAGTAGATTGATGCGCCGTTGCAGACGTGGAATGAGCCAAGCTTGCAGCGGTATCAATGCACAGGCCGCCAATCCAAATGTGACGCTTTGAGAGAACAAGAAAAAGAGGATCGTGAGCATCTGTCCGGCCTGAAGCACCGGTTGTGCCACAGCGTCGCCCATCAACCCACCCATTGGTTCGGATTCTGATGTCACCATGGAAACCAATTCACCTTGGCTGGTGCGTTCAAAATAGGGGGCCGGAAAGCGCAACATACGCGCAATCAACGTGTAGCGAAGGCGGCGCAATAAGCGCTCTGCCAAGACACCTTTCATGGTGTTGATCCGCATTTTTAGCAAGCCATGAACAAAAACCGCCATTAAGAATAGGCAGCAGAGCGTCATCAGAAATTGTACTTGTGTGAAACTATAACCAAAATAAGTGACCGACGGGTCGCCGCCGATCGCGTCATTGATGATACGTTTTGGCAGCTCCAGCGTAACATAGAGCAGCGGCATGAGGCTCAAGGTGACCAGCAATAGAACCAGCTGGTCCCGCTTCGAAAACTTCCAGATAAAAGAGAAAAGTGAGCGTTCTATGGAGATGTTCCCCGAAATAAAAGAAGCGTGAATCTAGTGGCGATCAATCAATACCAAGCTTGAGGGTTGTAGAGCAAATGTTTTGCAATGGCATCTTTCTAGGGGCTGGTCGCAGACCATTCACAAGGATCGTAACGTTAACAGGCGTGATTGTTGATAACGGTCTTTGAAAAACGCCATTTTGCGGCTTGCCAAGTTCTCATACTCAGCGTAATCAAGGCCCTGCGTAGGGGCGTAGCTCAGTTGGTAGAGCGACGGTCTCCAAAACCGTAGGCCCACAGTTCGAGTCTGTGCGCCCCTGCCAAACCTAGATCATTGGAGCCAGCGGTTGGCTCAGGTCTGATCCCATAATTTTCGATAGACACTCACCCAGACAGACGACCGATTTCTAATTCTTAGGAAGCTCTGGTGTACGCCCAACGTGCTCAGCAAGGCGTGTGACTGTCAGACCCTGTACAATAATCGAGAATATCACCACGACATACGTGGCTGTCAGGATAAGCGGTTTCCATTCGCCTTCTGGTAGGGATAACGCCAAGGCCACCGATATCCCACCTTTTAACCCACCCCATGTCATGATGGGGATGACGCCGGCGCTGAAGGTTCTGAAGGGTTTCAACATCATGACAGGGACTGCAACGGCGACGAAACGAGCCGTAAGTGCGAGGAAGATGGCGAAGAAACCTGAAACAAGAAGGTCAAATTCAAACGCGACTGCGAAGACTTCGAACCCGATCATCAGGAATAGGACAGCATTCAAAATTTCATCGATAAGCTTCCAAAATGCATCGACATACTTGCGTGTTTCTTCAGACATGCCGTGGCGTGCACCAATATCACCGATCAACAAGCCCGCGCAAACAGCCATGATTGGCGCTGATACATGGAGCCAAACGGCCAATTCATAGCCTCCAAAAGCCAGTCCAAGCGTGATTAAAACTTCGAGCGAATAGTCATCAATCCGACGCATGACGCGGAAGGTGAGCCAGCCAAGTGCAATGCCCAAAATCGCGCCGCCAAGGGCTTCTTGGAAAAACAACTGGACAGCTGCAACAAGGCCGGTGTCGTGATGATCACCCGATGGGAATGCTAATCCTACAAGGACCAGAAAGACGACGTACCCGACGCCATCGTTAAAGAGGCTTTCACCTGCGATCTTGGTTTCTAGTGATTTTTGCAAGTCAGCTTCACGCAACACGCCAAGCACTGCCACGGGATCCGTGGGTGAAATGAGCGCGCCGAAAACAAGGGCTATCATAATTGGCATTCCGGTGAGCCAGTGAAACCCAAAACCTACAATTGTTGTGGATAATCCAACGCCGATGGTGGCCATCAACAAAATAACGAGCCAGGCCTTGCGAAGATCAGACAATTTGACGTGCAGGGCACCGGCAAAAAGTAAAAGCCCCAACATGCCTTCGAGCAGCGCCTCGGAGAATTCGAGCTCTAGGACCTGTGCTCTTATGCGCTCTTCTACAGTTAAGGCAGGGAAAAGCGCATCCGTCGCGATGACCACAAAAGATGCCACGAGGGCTACAACCAAAATCCCGATGGCGGATGGCAACTTTAAAAACAAGTAATTGATTGCGCCGAATGCTCCCGCCAGAACAATCAAAAGCGAAGCGATTTGAAGAAGTGTCATGGCATTCCCATCGGTTTTCTATGCTTTGGTACATCTTTTCTGGCAAGCTGCCAATCGGCGTATTCGCCATGGTTTTGACACGCTTAAGCCGTTCTTTCTCCGTAATTCTAAGTGAGTGTGGTTTTTCAGGGGCGAGCACTGCCATGTTTGCCCAGTTCCAGTTTTTGTTAAGTGAGTACTGTAATGTCTGCCAATGTTACCGCTGATGCTGATCCCACGATGACTGCAATCCGTGAAATTCTTCACGATTCGGCACCTGTCGCCGACGGTCCGGATCCAAAAGCCGCTAAGGTGCACACGAAAAAAATCAAAGTGCCTAAAGCTCAAGAAGAGGTTCGCGTGAATGCTGCAAAGTCGTTTAAATCGGCGAGCGAAGCAAAGCCGCTAGAAAACCGTTCTTTGTTCAAGGCGGCGAAATCATCATTTCAGTCAAATCGAAAATTAATTGGATTGATGGCCATTTTAGCGCTGGTTTTCTTTCGGCCACACTGGGTTTTTCTGAGCGTTGTCTTGGTCTTGTTCCTAACTTTGGGCGCTTTCGTGCTGCTAGGCGCTGATCGTGTTTGGGGGGGCGCAATGCGCGGATTGAAGTATCTCGCGCAGCGATCGCCGGAAAAAGTACAGCAATGGGTCAAACGTTTGGATAAATTTGCTTTACGGTGGGATGCAATCTTGGATCGTTTCCCTGAAGGTGCGGTCGATGGATTGTATCTGCCTGATTTTCAGTCTCTGATGGAGGCCGAAGACCAGCATGATGCGGTTATTGACGCCCGCTTGTCACGGTTGCAGGCCGAGGGTTAATGACATGCGGCCTTGAAATCGCCATGGCAGGCGGTTAAATGGCTCGGTAACACAGGCCCAAGGAAAAGCATCATGGCGACGACCAACCCACTTCAGTTCATTCAGCAAGTACGATCTGAAGTTTCAAAAGTTGTTTGGCCAACGCGCCGCGAGGTGGTTTTGACCACGATTATGGTGTTTATTATGGCTGCGTTGACAGCGATTTTCTTTGCCACGGTAGATATCTTGATCCGCGGCGGCTTGCGTGGCGTACTTGATTTCTTTGGTTAAGCTGAGCGGGGCTTCAAACCAGATCTTACATTTGGTTTAGTGAACTTGCGTACATCCCCTTGAAATAGATTGTCTTGCGGCGTAAACGGCGTTTCAACCCAATATGATTGCGCTCAAAGATTCGACGAGCGTAATTGATTTTGGTATGCTGATTTCGAGCCGCAGGCTTGATCAAATTGAATGTTTCGGTGCGATCGGAAATGATCCACACCCCTAGATAAGGACAGGCGAGCAAATGGCGAAGCGTTGGTATTCGGTTAGCGTTCTTTCGAACTTCGAAAAGAAGATTGCAGAACAGATCCGTACGTCTGCAGCAGAGCATGAGCTTGAGTCAGAAATTGACGAAGTGCTGGTTCCTACGGAAGAAGTTATTGAGGTGCGTCGTGGTAAAAAAGTTACCTCCGAGCGTCGCTTTATGCCTGGATACGTTCTGGTCCACATGGAAATGTCAGACCGCGGCTATCACTTGATCAATTCGATTAACCGCGTCACAGGTTTCTTGGGCCCGCAAGGTCGCCCAATGCCGATGCGTGATGCCGAAGTGAACGCAATTCTAAACCGTGTTCAAGAGGGCGAAGAAGCGCCACGTACGCTTATTCACTTTGAATCCGGTGAAAAAGTCAAAGTTACTGACGGTCCATTCGAAGATTTCGATGGTATGGTCGAGGAAGTGGATGAGGAAAACCAGCGCCTCAAGGTTACGGTGTCTATCTTTGGCCGTGAAACACCGGTTGAGTTGGAATTCACGCAGGTCAGCAAGCAGATCTAATTGCTAGAGGCGGTAAGTTGCCGACAGTGATTACCAGTTGACGTAGATTAAAGAAAACACGCCTTTGGGGCGTGTTTTTTTGTGTTTGAAGCAATTTTTAAGAATTTTTCAAAAAAAATTTCACGTGCTTCATCAGAGGTGGGTAGCTTTTTGATTCTAAAGGAAATGAGTCTTTCCAGTGCCTTACGAAGGGCTGGATTGATACGCTGATTCTGTGCCGGACTCTAAATAGCATCAAGAGTCAAATGAGCATGTTGACGAGGTGCCTAAATATGCGTCAGTTAGGGTAATTCAACACGATATATAGGTGTTGTGTATAAAAAGTCGGGCCGTTTTAGGGGGATAAAACGATGGCATTGAAGTTCGTCAAGGAAAACTTACCTTGGATTGTTCCAACTGTTGCAATCGTATTCGCAGCATCTGGATATTTCGACCGTGGTTCTCAGCCTGAGGTCGCGCCTGCCAGCGCAACCAATGAAGTGCTGGCTCCGGTGCAAGTCGCGCGTGAGGCATCAACGTCTGTTAACGCTTTGCAAGCAGGAACAGGTCAGGATCAATTGGTGACACGTACCGATTCTGGCATTGGTGCGGATCTATCGCCAACGGTACCTGCTCAAGCGCAGCCTGCCGTTTCGGATAGACCGCTGGTCGCGCAAGTACCCATTGCAGTGCCACAAGTTGCTCAGCCACAACAAGCGCCGACCCAGGTTGTTTCCTTCGAAGAAAATCCAGCGGCCTTTTTCCGTGATGCCCAAGCCAGCTTGCAAGCGGCAAACTCCTGCAAAGATGATTTGCAAGCGTTGACTGCACGAGCATATGTGTATTTCCCGAGCGGTGGTTTGACTGCCGAAGAAGCGGGCCTCGAGCAAGCTCGCCTGATCGGGACTGTAGCGGAAGGCTGCGAGGGTGTTGGAATTTTAGTGACAGGGCACTCCGATCCGTCGGGTGACCCTTCGGTGAATTTGCGCCTAAGCCAGCAACGTGCTGAGCTGATCATTCAACGCATCAGCGCGTCCGGCGTTGATACCTCTTCCTTTGTTCCCCAAGGGTTCGGTGATCGTCGGCCATCAACTGTTGTTGGTCCTAACTCACGTGCTTATTATGATCGCCGTGTTGAATTTTCGGTGGTGGATCTCGAAACGAATACAGCATTTAACACAAATGCGCCTGTCCGTTTCGTACCAAGCTGCGTAGCGACACTGCAAGTGGCCGTCCAAAGCACGAAGCTGTTTTATACAGCTCGCTCCGTCTCAGCTCGCGCTGAAGACCTGAACAAAGTTCTCGATCTTGCGAAGCAAGCCGCAGCTTGCCCTCAGGCCAGACTACGTGTGATCGGACAGCACTCGAATGAAGAGTGGGCAGACGAGGATGTACACACAGGTATCTTGCGAGCAAAAGCTGTGATGACTGCAATTGTTGGTCAAGGCATTCCTTCTGAGCAGATTATTATGGGTGCGCCATCCCGATCAGTGAGTGTCGTAGGTCAACCAGAGCTAAGTAACAGCAGAGTCGATTTTGATGTAATTATCGATCCAGTTTAGGACCTGTCGGGCAGTAACCTAAACAAGACAAGAAATGGAGTGCTTCGGCGCTCCATTTTTATTTTCGAAACTGGCTGGGCCTATCCGTTTTTGCGGTATTCCCGCAGGTTTAAAGACTCTCTCTTGAATAATGTTGAGGTACGGTGTATCGCGCGCTAGTCCGCATCTGTGCGGCACCCCTGTGGGAGGTAACAGCGACGCGTCGTTCGACCCAAACCACATCACATTAATCCGACAGACCGCGGTTTGTCGGAGTTGAGAAAGGAAATGGCTCATGGCCAAGAAATTAGCAGGGACCATGAAGTTGCAAGTTGCAGCTGGCAAGGCAAACCCATCCCCACCCGTAGGTCCGGCACTCGGTCAACGTGGCATCAACATCATGGAATTCTGTAAAGCGTTTAACGCAAAAACAGCTGACCTTGAGCCAGGTGCACCTTGCCCGACAGTGATCACCTACTACCAAGATAAATCTTTCACGATGGACATTAAGACGCCACCTGCGTCCTACTTCCTGAAGAAAGCAGCCAAAGTAAAATCCGGCGCAACCAACCCGTCACGCGACGTTGTTGGCCACGTTACTGTTGCTCAGGTTCGCGAAATCGCAGAAGCGAAAATGAAAGACCTGAACGCCAACGATATCGAAGCGGCGATGCAGATCATTCTGGGCTCTGCCCGTTCTATGGGCATTGAGGTTAAGTAAGATGGCAAAACTCGGAAAACGCACAACAGCGGCCCGCGCAGCATTTGCTGGTAAAGCAAACCTCACAGTTGAAGATGCGGTAGCATTGGTAAAAGCCAACGCAACCTCCAAATTCGATGAGACAATCGAAATCGCGATGAACCTTGGTGTTGATCCACGTCACGCTGACCAAATGGTTCGTGGTGTTGTTGGCCTGCCAAACGGTACAGGCAAAACAATGCGTGTTGCTGTATTTGCTCGTGGCCCAAAAGCCGATGAAGCAACAGCTGCAGGCGCGGACATCGTTGGTGCCGAAGACTTGATGGAAATCGTACAGTCCGGCAAAATCGAATTTGATCGCTGCATCGCGACACCAGACATGATGCCAGTTGTTGGCCGTTTGGGTAAAGTTTTGGGTCCACGTAACCTGATGCCAAACCCAAAAGTTGGTACAGTGACAATGGACGTGGCTGACGCGGTTAAAGCGGCCAAAGGCGGCGAAGTTCAGTTCAAAGCTGAAAAAGCTGGTGTTGTTCACGCTGGTGTTGGCAAAGCATCATTTGATGAAGCCAAGCTTGTTGAAAACGTTCGTTCGTTCTGTGAAGCGGTTGCGAAAGCACGCCCAACAGGTGCCAAAGGCGCATACATGAAAAAGATCGTATTGAGCTCTACAATGGGCCCAAGCATCACGATCGATGTTGAAAGCGCTGTTGCTGAATAAGCAAGGCGTTCATGTAAAAATAGAAAAGGCGGGCCATTTGGTCCGCCTTTTTCGTATTGTCTGATGGTTGCGGGTAGATTGTTATTTCAGGTGGCTGACTTTCTTTAGAAAGCTGTCAAATCCGGCAGGCCGCACAAATTTCCAAAGCGGGTCCTTTTTATCCCAGCCTGGTCCGTAATTGATGGCCAGCATCTTTTCCGGTTTGGCCGGTTGATCCAAACCGGTGATTTTGCAGGTCCTAAACGGGTAGACATCTTTTGGTTCGATTTCCCCAAAGGTATGCGGGAACACATAAACCTTGTTGTCGGCAAACCATGCGGGGAAGACATCAACGGTGTAGCCTGCGATGTGTTTAAGCCGCAGCATGCCGTTTTGCGGTTCGGACATTTCTTCTGACAAGATACCCATGCCGCGCAATTCTTGGGTCACTTTATCCCAGGCGATGACGGCTTCATCCTCGGAGTTTGCATCAAGGATAAGACCGATATCGATGTCATTGTCGTGATCGATCAGTTTACCGTCCCGCACCAAGCCAAGTAGGGTGCCTGAATTTAGGAATACCTTGTGACCGGCGGCTTTGAGAGTCTTCATATGGCTTTTAATCCCAGCCCAGATTTCTGGATGAGACTGGGCACCGAATGCTTTTTGCTCTTCGATGTAGCCGTGGTTGGTGATCATGATCGGGCTAAGATACGCGGCCATATCGGCGTGAAATTTTTCGAATTGTTTTTTCTGGTCTTTTGTTTTGGCCATGGCCCGCAATTTATTAATGAAAACGAGTGTTTTCATGGGGCGCGCGACCCGAAAGATGCTGATTAGAATGGCAGCTTCCAACCATTCGCGCGTAAGTGGGGCTGGTTGCAGGCTTTTTAATTCGTCAAACAGGCGGCGGGTTTTTAGAGTACCGGTTGGGTTGGTAAGTTCGTCTAGAGTGATTTTGTGAATCTCATGGGTGCGTTTCGTGGAGTCGTCCATTTGTTTACCTTGGTTTACTTCACTGTCATCTGAGGGTTTTGATGCGTTGCGGATCATGGTGCTGGAGATATCTTGGGTCCGTTCGAGATAAACCACATTGCAGTGTTCTTTGAGGAAATCGAATTTGCCGACCCAATCATCGCCCATGGTGAAGATGTCGATGTTGTGGTCTTTGACGTCGGTTAATTTTTGGTCCCAATTTTCCTCTGGAATGATCTCATCAACGTAGCTGAGGGCCTCAAGATCAGACTTGCGCTGTTCCCAAGTGAATTTTGCTGTCTTGCCTTTGGTTTCGTTAAAGGCATCGGTGGAGAGCGCGACCGTTAAGTGGGTGCCAAGAGCATGAGCTCGTTTTAACAGCCGGATATGACCGTAGTGCAATGTATCAAAAGTACCATAAGTGATTACCCGCATGCCGTATTCCTAATTGCCTTTGGTCTAGCCGGGCGGCGCGCCAGTTTGTCTGGCTATGATTGTTTGTCATGGGCCTGTTTGGCCCGACCCGTCTAGGAACTGCTGTGTCGTTTCTCGAGAGTTTCGCGTTTGCGTAACAATGCTAAAATTTCGATCTATTTGCCACCAATAATCCTGTCAAAAGTTAGGAAAAACCAGACCTGTTGCCGATGGTCGCTGAACATCGGTGCGCTTTGCGCTTCATTTTTAAGATGCTCTGAGGAAAACCCCCTTCACATTTTGTATGAAAGGGCCTAGTACGCACCAACTTAGGTAATTCGAGATTCGAAAAACCTTTGTTATTCGTCCGAGACGGTGGGTGAGGGTTTCCTTCATAATTCCTGCCTGAGACGGGAAAAACCAGATTTCACGAGCTGCACGCAGCTCAATGCGATCTTGGGCGGACCCGTAAGGACCCGACTGTTAGGGTTTCTTATTGAGACTCTGGCTGAACTGAGCCGGGGAGTATTCCCCAAAATTGGAGTGAAACTGTGGATAGAGCACAAAAAGGACAATTGGTCGACGAGCTCGGCCAAATCTTTGAAAGCTCTGGCGTTGTTGTGGTAAGCCACTACGCCGGTCTGACAGTTGCTGACATGCAGTCTCTTCGCGCGAAAGCGTCTGAAGCAGGTGCTGCTGTTCGTGTTGCCAAAAATAGGCTCGCCAAGATCGCCCTAGAAGGTAAGTCATGCGAAAGCATTTCTGAGTTCCTGACGGGCATGACCGTTCTAACCTATTCTGAGGATCCTGTGGCTGCGGCCAAGGTTGCCGAAGACTTCGGCAAGGAAAACGACAACTTCGTTATTCTTGGCGGTGCAATGGGTGAGAACGCGTTGGACCGGGCTGGTGTTACAGCTGTTTCCAAAATGCCTAGCCGTGATGAACTCATCGCGACTATTGCGGGCATGTTGGGCGCACCTGCAAGCAACATCGCTGGGGCCATTGGCGCACCTGCAAGCAACATTGCATCCATCTTGTCCACTGTTGAGGACAAGGCGGCTGCGTAAGCAAACGTCATATCGGCGTGTAGTGAACACTGCGCGTTGGAACACATTAATATCGTATCGGAGCTAAAAATGGCTGATCTTAAAAAACTAGCAGAAGACATCGTTGGTCTTACACTGCTTGAAGCACAAGAACTAAAAACTATCCTTAAAGACGAGTACGGCATCGAGCCTGCAGCCGGTGGCGCAGTCATGATGGCGGGCCCTGCTGACGGCGGCGCAGCTGCTGAAGAGCAAACAGAATTCGACGTCGTTCTTAAGAACGCTGGCGCTTCTAAAATCAACGTGATCAAAGAAGTTCGCGGCATCACAGGTCTTGGCCTGAAAGAAGCCAAAGACTTGGTTGAAGCTGGTGGCAAAATCA